>JAEUQP010000626.1 GCA_016789645.1 Acidobacteriota bacterium
TGAACCTGCCTGTGTTCATTACTGCGCGCGGTACGGACATCAACTGGTTTTCGCGCATGCCGCTGATTCGCCCGAAGATCGTCAACGCCTTGCGACAAGCCACTGGAATCATCGCCGTCAGCGAAGCTCTGAAAATGCGTATGGTCGAACTTGGCATTCCGGCGAAAAAGATCGCAGTGATCCGCAACGGCGTGGATCGAGATGTGTTCTTTCCTCGTGATCGCCACGAAGCCCGGAAGCGACTTGGGCTTGATCCCGAAGATCAAGTTTTGTTGTCAGTCGGCGCGCTGGTTCCGGTGAAAGGTTTTGATCGGTTGATTGATGCAATGGCGTTGCTGAAATGTGAAGCCCCAGCGAGCCGGTTGAAACTGTTCATCATCGGAGAAGGTTCAGAACGGCGCGTGCTGGAATCTCAAATTTCAACTTTGAAATTGGAAAGCTGTGTACGGCTCATTGGTGCAAAACCTCAAGCCGAGTTGGCTAATTGGTATTCCGCCGCTGACCTGTTTTGTCTGGCCAGTCATCGCGAAGGCTGTCCAAACGTAATTCTGGAAGCATTGGCTTGCGGATTGCCAGTGGTGGCTGTGGATGTCGGCGGTGTAAGGGAATTGGTGAATTCAGAGCTATTTGGGCGAGCGATTTCACCACCGACAGCGGAAAATTTCGCTGCTCAAATCCGCAAGGCGTTTCAATCCAGATGGCAGCGTAAAGAGATCGCCCGTTTGGCGGCGATTCGCACGTGGGACGAGATAGCATTGGAAACCGGGAATTATTTCACCACCTGCGGAATTCGCGGCTTTGGCGAAAAATAAAGGTAACTGCTCAGGGGGGATGGCGGAAAGATAACAGAACAAAAGGAAATAACGGAACAGACGGAATTTTCCTCTTCTTTTCCGTTCATTCAGTTATTTCCGTTTGTTCCGTATTCTCTTAAAAACAATCCCTCACAACGTAATCTGGTGGGCTGAGCAGTTACAAATAAAGCTTGAATTGCCAGAGTGAGCTAAGTACACTCCGCCCGCTTTTGAACTGGTACTCAGCTTTGACAAGGGAAATCAGCGATGGTTCAGCCGCATCGCAGATTTTTTCAACCCATAGCTTGAAAAAAGAATTGCCCGGTCGAAACGTATGACCGGACGTGACGTTATCGTTTTCAGCCGAGCGAGAATGATTCACAAGGGGGAAGTCATGAAAACCTACAGCCGCATTTTCGGGTTGTTGATTCCAGCGATCTTGTTGTTGGTAGTCTATGGGATAGCCCAGGAACCGGTTCAACGAAAACCGACGCCAATCGTCAGACAGCAAACAACCGTTGTTTCGCAAACCCGCGCCACCCAAAAAGCCACGCCGACTCCAACACCAAGCGTCAGATTCCGTGTTCCATCAAAGATTCCTGTGGAAAGCCGCTTGCCGGATGTTTTCAGGGAAGGGCCACAACAAAGACAGAATTATCCGCGCATGCCATCGTTGACGGGGATGAATGTGCAGACTGCGGAATCAACGGTTCGGCAGGTTCAATCAAGCGTCCAAATTTCCAGACAATCAGGCCAATACACCAGCAGCCAAGCGCCGGGCGTTGTGATTTCTCACACGCCTGAGCGAGGCGCTTTTCTCAAACCCGGAGCCGAAGTGGTGTTGTATCTGAATCCGCAACCGGGTCCGACCATTCCCAATTTACGGGGGGTGAATGTCGAGGTCGCGGAACGGATGTTACGGCGACCTTTTCCCAACCTGATCATTCGTCGCGTTGCGGTTCCTGACACGTACGTTGAGCCAAATACTGTTGCCCGACACACGCCGGCAACAGGGGAACCTTACAATGCCAGAACTGTGGTCACGCTCTATTTCAGGCAAGCCGATCCTGTGCAAATGGTTTTCGTCCCGGATGTGAAAGGGATGCTTGTGATTGATGCCAAGCGGCGGCTAAACCAGGCCAATCTGGGGGTGAGTGTTCCAACCTCACGAAATGTTGATGAATACATTGTGACAGGCCAGTCACCGCTGGCGGGAACAAGAGCTCCAATTCGAAGTGTCGTGACTCTGACTGTCCAGCGAACCGTGACGGTTCCTGACGTTACTCGCCGGTCGTTGGACGACGCCACGCAGATTCTTGGCCAATCCAGGCTTAGAGTTGGTTCGGTGACCAAAAGCCAGTCAACCGCGGCTGCCAATGAAGTATTGAGCCAGAACCCGCCGCCCGGCAATGTGGTGGCAGTCGGAACAGGCATCAATCTGATGGTGGCAGAGCCGCGGTACGTTATTGTCCCGGATGTTCAGAATCAGCCGCGAAACAGTGCCGAGCGGGTAATCATTCGCAACGGATTGACTGTTGGACAGGTGGAATTGCGAGAGTTTTCTGCCGCTGCCGGAACTGTGATCGGTCAAATCCCCGCGCCGGGTTCCAGAGTCTTGGCTGGCAGTTCAGTCAATCTGGTGGTGGCAATTCCGCAGATGGTGGTTGTTCCGAACCTGAGTGGCAGATTGCGGAATGAGGCCGAGCAATTGGTCAGGCGTGCCGGATTGGTCATCGGACAAGTTACCACGCGAGAATCCGGCACGACCAACGGATCGGTGTTAAGCCAAACTCCGTCTGCCGGTGAGCGAGTCGCGATTGGTAGTGCCATCAGTCTGGTTGTCGCTGTGCCATTGCCCGCGACACCAATACCAACACCAACACCAACTCCAATGCCAACGCCAACACCGGCCCCAACGCCAACGCCGACACCGACGGTAACTCCAACTCCTTCCCCGGTGGTTACGCCGACGCCTTTGCTTTTTGTGGTTCCAGACCTCAAGGATAAAGAACTGACCGAAGCCGTTCGTCTGGTGCGCACATCCCAATTGGAAGTTGGCGAGATCAGCCGGGAAGACCCGAAAGAAACGGCCAGCTTTGTGTTGAAGCAGCAGCCTGAAGCGGGCCAATTGGTCGCGGCGGGCACGCGCGTCAATCTGGTCATTGGCAAAAAGGCGGACGGCGGGCCGCCCCGGAAAGATTGGCTGACGGTTCTGTTGGTGGGCGCGTTGGGGTTTGCGGCGCTGTTTCTGGCGAGGTTGTGGAAACGTCTTCGTCCAAAACCTGGTCCCGAACCTGTACAACCGCCAGCGGCAACGTTGACTTTCCGCACGACAATGAACGCCAGCGCGGTGGAATTTGCCAGTTCCACGGATTGGCAAACCAGTTTCGCTTTGCGATTTCAGCCCAAAGCAGATTGGGGACAGCAGTACATCACGTTAACCGGCGGTCTGGTAACCGCTGAAAGCGAGGAACGATGAATAGCGTAGAAGTGACTTTGAAAGAGTTTTTCGGTTTGAAGGAAATCAAGCTCAATGAAGCCGGGATGGAAGCTGCCAAACAACAGACTGGCAGCGCCCTTACTTCGTTCAGTCCGGGCGTCTTTGCCGAAGGCGTGAAAAATTCGATTGCTTCGAGTTTCGACATGAGCATCGGCGGCATCTTGGCTGCCGCCTGGAGCAAACGTCGCGAATTGCTGAAGTATCTGGACAAGCCCGAAGCGACGAATTACCTGCGGTTGGCCAAACACACGGTGAATTCCGATCACAAGCCGGAAATCGAGGTGTTGCTCAACGAAAACTCGGTTGCCAAGTTGCAGTTCGATGTGAAATTCAAGCTGGAAATTGACGGCGCCAATCTGATGATTCACGAAGGAATGATCAAGAAAGTCACCGCAGTTTCCGGAAAAGCGAGTTGCACGATCAGCTACAAAGGATATGAGCTGTACAAGAAAGAGTCGCAGCAGATTGATCTGCCGGGCGAAGTCGAATTCAATCCCGGCATCGTCATTCGTCCGGCGGTTGAACCGGCGCGCGTGACTCACAATCTGGCGGCTTGAGGTGGTGGTTGGTCGTTACGAGGCTGGCGGCGATTCCGTCGTCAGCCCCCGCAAACGAGCCATCAACCGTTTCAATGCGCGATAAGCTTTCGGCCCCAGCCAGATCAGCAGAATCAAAAAGATTCCGACGACAACCAGGATCAGAACTGGAAAGAACGCCATCAGGATGGTCGAACCAAAAGTGAAGATGTCTTCGCCGATGCTCAGCGCAGCATTGGAAACTGGTTCGGGGCTGGTGTTCGTCGCCAATCGAGTCGCGGCTTTCGTTCCGTGCGAACTGAGCGCGACGCCTCCGCCGACAATCATGGCCACGGCTTTGACTGCCGGATCGAATTCGGCAAACGCCGTGGCAGCCAAAATTGCTCCGGCGGGAACGCGAATGAACGTATGAACCGCGTCCCAGATGGAATCCACCGCCGGGATTTTGTCGGCAACGAATTCGATCAGGTAAAAGCCGCCTGCCAATCCAATCACCCACCATTCGCCGAGCACATGCAATCCGCCCGGCAGTTTGACCAGTTCAAAGCGTTGCAGCACGCCCAGCGTCACCACCGTCGCATACAAGTTGATGCCCGACAGCCACGCCGAACCCATTGCCGTGCCAAGTGTCGTCAGCCAGTCAGCAGTCATCGCTCGCTCTCCTTAGCCGCCTGCATTTCAGCGGTGAACAAATAGTGAACTTCGTTTGGTTGTACGGTTGGCAAAAGCTCAAGAAGTTTCGGAATCAATTCCAGCAAAGAAGGAAGCGCGTTAGTTTTGCCGCGCAAAACCACCAAGCCAATTTGAAAATTTGAGAGGTTTTGCTGGTATTTGATATTGGAATCGGTCGAGATCATCACATCAAACTGGTGTTGCGCTTCACGCAGCAGCTCGCCATTTTCCAAACCGTTCCAACCCATCTGACGGGCGGTTTTCACGTCGTGTGGCGCAAGATACCTTCGAAGCGTCGCCGGAGTGCAGTGGTCAAGCAACACTTTCATCAATCACCTCAATAAGCATTTTCTTTGCGCACAGGAACATCTGTTAGCAGCCCATCGCGAATCGCCTGGCGAACGACACTGAGTACGGCCAGCGCGTCTTCTTTTGGCGTGCCTTCGAAATCTTCCAAAAAATCGTTGAGCGTCAGGCCTTCGGCAAAATAATCAATCAACGTTTCGGCATGCACTCTGTGTTCGCCGATGGTTGGCGCGCCGCTGAGCTTGTTGGGATTTTGTTGGATTGGCGCAGCGATCTGAGCTTTTTGGGTTGCGGCATTTTGACTTGGCATTACTTACCTCCAGTAATTGCGGTTTCGAGTTGGATTATAGCTGCCGCCTGCCGGATTGCTAATTGGAAATTGCCGGACTTTGCGAGTATAGTTTGCCGCCTTGTGGAAGACCCCAGATGGCTGAAATTGGCTGAAGACTCCTAAATGACCGCTTCACTGGTTGACAGAATTCTCGCTTGTGATCTGCGCGCGATTGCCCGCGCCATCTCCAAGATCGAAAACGATGCCCCCGATGCGAATGAACTTTTGAAGGCGCTGTTCGCGCACACCGGCAAAGGTGTGACCATCGGCATTACCGGAGCGCCGGGGGCAGGCAAATCTTCGCTGGTGGACAAACTGGCGATGCATTACCGCTCGCTGGGCAAAACCGTGGGCATCATTGCGGTGGACCCGTCCAGTCCGTTTTCGGGCGGAGCGATTCTGGGCGACCGCATTCGCATGCAAACGCTGGCCAACGATCCGGGCGTGTACATTCGTTCGATGGCTACACGCGGGAATCTGGGCGGATTGGCGCGGGCGACGGTGGACGCGGTTGCGGTGCTGGATGCGGCTGGCTACGATAGGACTTTGGTCGAAACGGTCGGCGTCGGCCAGGACGAAGTAGACATTGTGAAAACCGCCGATGTGTCGGTCGTCGTGCTGGTTCCGGGAATGGGCGATGACATCCAGGCGATCAAAGCCGGAATCATGGAAATCGGCGATATTTTCGTCATCAACAAGGCCGAACGCGACGGCGTCGAACGCACTGAACGAGAATTGATCGCGTTGCTGGAAATGGCGGAGCGCTCAGACGGGTGGCGCCCGCCGATTGTTCGCACCGTTGCCACGCAGAACAAAGGCATCGTCGAATTCGTTGAGGCGATTGAAACTTACGCCTCGTTCAAAAAACAGCAGCAAGCCTCACTGGAACGCAGCGCCGGAGTTGCGGAAAACCGCATCGTCGAATTGCTGCGCGAACGATTGTTGCGGCGAATCCTGAGCGAATTGTTTGCGCCGGGCGAATTGCAGGAACTGGCCCTGGCGGTGGCTTCGCGCCAGCGCGATCCGTATTCCATCGTCGAGGAAATCGTCGGCAAGGTTCAGATCAAATAGACAGGATTCAAGATTGAGCAGGATTGGCGAAAACCCTGCTGGAAATGCATCCTGTTGAATCCTGAAAATCCTGTCAAAACCAAATTTTATGGAAAGCAAAATTCAACATCTCGGGGTCGCAGTCGGTTCAATTGAGGACGCCTTGTCGTTTTGGCGCGATGGGCTTGGGCTGGAATTGCACGAAATCGAAGTGGTCGAAGATCAAGGCGTTCGTGTGGCGATGTTGCCTCTCGGCGAAAGCCGCATCGAATTGCTGGAAGCAACCGGCGAAGACACGCCCGTCGGCAAATTCATCGCCAAACGCGGCGCGGGCATTCACCATCTGTGCATTGAAGTCGAAAACGTCACCGCCAAACTGGCCGAGTTGAAAGCCAAAAACGTGCGGTTGATTGATGAACAGCCGCGCATTGGCGCAGGCGGCGCGCTGGTCGCGTTTGTCCACCCAGCCAGTACGGGCGGCGTGTTGATCGAACTGACCCAGCGAGGAACCGGAAATCATTGAAAAGGTGGTTGGCAATACGTTGTTGGACATTGGCAGACGCTTCGAACAACCAACGGCCACCAACTACCAGTTACCAACCACCAACCACCTGTTAAGGAGATTGATCTTGAAAGCATTTACAAAATTCATTCTGACGATTGCATTGGCGACCAGCATGGCCGCAACGCAATCCTGCGCTTTTTTCTTTAAGAGCGAATTTGCCGAAATTAAAGCCGAAGAATTGACGGCTTTGGTGGAAGTGCTGCCGGACAACCAGAAACGGCAGTTGGCGCAAAACAAAGCCATGCGCGACCAGTTCATCACGCAATTCAAAACGCCGTTTTCGCTGGCGCAGGCCGCTGAAGCCGAAGGATTGCACAAAACTGATGAGTTCAAACAACAACTGGCTTTCAGAACCGATCAGACGCTGGCGGCGGAATTTAATCGCCGCAATCCCGACACTACTGTGGCCAAAGAAGAAGGCGACGCTTATTTCAACGCCCACAAAGCTCAGTTTGACAGTTTCCTGGCCTCCATCACGCGCAATGCCCAACAAGCTCCTTCTGAAAATGACAAGGAAATGATGCGCGAACAGTGGGCCCAAATCGAAGTGCTGGCGGAAAAAGCCCGGCAGGCAGGAATTGAAAAAGAGCCAGGCTTCAAGATTCAAATCAAAATCGGGAAAGCCAGTTTGTTGGCCAACGCCTATTCCAAGTCGCAGGAAGACAAGCTGAAATTGACGGCGGAAGAAAAGAAGCGCTACGTGTCGGAACATCCTGAAGCCGATGTGGACAAGATCAAGGAAAAAGCCCAGTCGTTGCTGACTCGCGTCAAAAACGGCGAAGACTTTGCCGCCATTGCCAAGGAATTTAACGAAGACAACACTCGTACAACCGGCGGAGAATTGCCGTGGTTTGATAAAGACGGCAACGTTGATGGCGTTCCGACCATTGATGCGCCGTATGTGCAGGCAGCCTTTGCATTGGAAAAAGGCGGCGTCAGCGAAGTCGTCAAATCCAGAGTCGGGTTCCACATCATCAAATTGGATGACAAACGGATGTACGATCCGGCGAAAGACCCAAAGAACGCTGCCAAGCCTGCGGCTTCACCTGCGCCGAATGCAGAACCGACGCCCAGCCCAACTCCGCAAGGGCCGGTAGAACAGGTGCAGACGCGCCATATTTTCCTGAGCACCATGCTGGCCGACACGTACGAAGAGCAGGAAACGCAAACCAAGGTCAAACGCGCCATGGAAGATGCCACGCTGAAATATCCTGTCAAACTTCCGACCGATTTCACTGTCAACGTCGCCGGTTATAACCCCAGCACTTTGCCCGGATTGGGCGGCGGCAGCGGCGGCACGATGAAGGGAATTGATCCGAACGCAAACAAATAATTCAAAGTTTCCAGTCGCCAGTTGCCGGTTTCCAGTGTTAATTCGCTGGCAGCCGGAAACCGGCGATTGGGAACTGGCGACTGGAAACTGACATGGAAAAAGCTCAAATTGGAATCATTGGCGGCAGCGGTTTGTATCAGATGGAAGGATTGACCGACGTGCGCGAAGTCGGCGTCGAAACTCCGTTCGGCAAACCTTCCGATAACTTCATTCTCGGCACGTTGGACGGCGTTCGCGTGGCGTTTTTGGCTCGGCACGGACGCGGCCATCGCATTACGCCGACCGAACTCAATTTCCGCGCGAACATTTACGCGATGAAATTGCTCGGCGTCGAACGCATCATTTCGGCCTCGGCGGTGGGTTCGCTGCAGGAACAATACGCGCCGACGGACATTGTCATTCCCGATCAATTTTTTGATCGGACGCGCGGACGGGTTTCGACTTTCTTTGGCGAAGGCATCGTTGCGCACATCACGTTTTCGCATCCGGTGTGCGGCGCAGTTTGGAAAGTGCTCGGCGATGAAACCGAAGCCCTCGGCGTCAAGGTGCATCGCGGCGGAACCTACCTGAACATGGAAGGCCCGGCATTTTCCACGCTGGCCGAATCGCGTCTGTATCGCAGTTGGGGAATGGATGTCATCGGCATGACCAACCTGCAGGAAGCCAAACTCGCACGCGAAGCGGAGATTTGTTACGCGACGATGGCCTTGGTGACGGATTACGATTGCTGGCATCCCGATCACGATGCCGTGACCGTGGAAATGGTCATCGAATACCTGAACAAAAATTCCACCAACGCGCAGAAAATCATTCGCGGAGCCGTTGGCAAACTCGCTGCCGCGCCGCGCGAATGCAAATGCGGATCAGCGCTCAAACACGCGATTTTGACGCACGGAGAAATTCCGGCAGAAACCAAGAAGAAACTGTCGGCGATCATCAGCAAATACGTCGGCGAATAGCAGGCGCAAGTCGTAATGAACGCTGCCGTTCATTGGTTCTGCCGACCAAACTTATTTCACTTGGGGAGGAAGTATGAAACCTCAAACAGCCGTATTGGCTTCGTTGTTTCTGGTTGCTGTGTTGGGAGCTTCGGGATTCCTGATGGTTCCCACCTGCGCTTGTGGCGAAGAACTGGCGCTTACTCAACAAGGGCCAAGTCGCGGCGCGATCGGCGTGCCGCGTGACCCGGAGCAGGAAAAGCAATCGTACAAAAGCCTGGACGCGGCCAAGTTCTACTTTTACAAGCGCAAGCCGACCAAAGGTGACAAGGGCAGTCTGGAGCGGTTGAACAAAGCCGTTCTGGATCGTTTACAGGAAATCATGGATTTGAATCCGAACTTCGCGCGGATTGACGAAGTGTATTTCCTGACCGGTGAAGTTCATCAGCGCGGTGGCGACACCGAAAAAGCCGTCGAATTCTGGACGAAAGCCGTCAAGGAAGGTTCGGACGAAAAAATCAAAGCCGAAGCGCAAAAACGTCTGGACGAAGTTCAAAACCAAAAGAAGAAGGGATAA
>JAEUQP010000935.1 GCA_016789645.1 Acidobacteriota bacterium
TCCGGCTAAAGACGGCAGCAAGCTCCCGGCAAGGTTGCGCGTGTTTCTGGTTCCAGCGGAACCGACTGCCGCCGAAGACGTGCTGCGTTACGGCGAAGTGCTGACCAGCGATGGTTCGTTCGCGTTTACGAACTTTGCGCCAGGCAAATACTGGCTGCTGGCCAAACCGGTTGCCGACACCGAATCGGCGGATCGTTTGCCGCCGAATGTTGCTTGGGACGCCGCTGAACGGCTGAAGCTTCGCAAAGCCGCCGAAGCTGCCAAAACCGAACTTGAACTGAAAGCTTGCCAGCGCGTCAAAGATCACGTGCTGCGTTGGTAGGGCAGGTTTTCAACCTGCTCACGTTTATTCAGACCAATCCTGTCTGACAAGCCAGCAATTCACAGTCAACGCGCAGGTTGGAAAACCTGCGATACAGTTCTAGTCATGAGGTCATCTTATGATCCGATTCGTTTTTGCATTGCTTATCTTTGGCCTGATGCTGCCGGTCGTTTCGGCACAGACGCTGAAAAAAGAAGCAACCAGCACCGTCAGCGGAACCGTCACGCTGAACGGCACAGGCGTGCGCAATGCCGTCGTCAGTTTGCAAGCGCAAAATCAACCTGTCCCGCAACAGCCTTTGCGAGCAAAAACTGACGCTGACGGACGCTTCCGCTTCACGGAAGTCGCTGCCGGGCAATACATGATCAACGCCTTGACGCCGGGCTTTTATTCAGCGAGCGATTTTCAATATGGCTTGCCCGGCAGAACACTGAACGTCGGCAAGGGCGAAACTATTGAAAACATAGAGCTTCCATTGAAACGCGGCGCAGTCATCACCGGGCGCGTCACCGACGAAAACGACGAACCGATTGCCGAAACTGTAGTGCAATTGCAAAGAGTCGGCGACCGGCTGCCTTTGCGTCAAAACATGCTGAGCTTTGATATGCACCGCACCGACGACCGAGGGGTATATCGCATTTACGGATTGCCGCCGGGCAAATATCACGTCAGCGTTGGATTGCCTGTACAGGAGGGCGTGTTCAGTTCGCAGAGCACGCGCGCCTTCATCGAACAAACTTTTCATCCCGATGCCACCAATCAGGCACAAGCCAAAGTCATCGAAGTGGAGGAAGGACAGGTAGCGTCCGATGTGGACATTCGCATCGCCAAAATGAAAAACAGTTACGAAGCTTCCGGGCGCGTCGTGGACGCACAAACCGGACAGCCGGTTGTGAGTGCGAGTCTGGCCTTCGGCTCAATTCAGCCTTCGACAGGCAGAATTACGGGCTGGGTTTCTGGCGGAAATAGGACTGACGCAAATGGTGAATTTCATATACTGGGGCTTCGTTCCGGCAAATACGAGGTCTTCATTTCCGGCTTGGACGACAAGCGTGATTACTACAGCGATCCGATTACGCTCACAGTCGCCGGCAGCGATCTTGCCGGAATCGAGATTCGCGCATTTCGCGGAGCGGTGATTAGTGGATGGGCAATCATTGAAGGAAGCACTGATCCGGCGATTCTGGCCAAACGTGCTCAAATGCGGATGGGAACAATTAGTAACGACAGTCCTGCGCTCTTTCA
>JAEUQP010000648.1 GCA_016789645.1 Acidobacteriota bacterium
CATCTGAGCTTGCGAAGCTCGACCGACGGCGTTCGTTGGAGCGAGTGGTTGCCGATGGACGCGCACGCAGATTTTGCCAACGAACGCGGCGAACAGGTCAGCGCGCTGGCCTTGCTCGATCCACAAACGCGGTTTGTGCAATACCAAATTTCAAGCGAAGAATCTGCGACGGTGTTCGGTTTGCGGCTGGTGTTCATCAGCCCCGGCGCAACTCCGCGCAGCATGCAAGAGCGAATTGAACAGCGAGCGAAGGAAGTTATGACGACAGAAACTTTGCCACTACAGCAAGCGCCCAAATATCCGAAACCTCCCGTCGTTACGCGAACCGAATGGGGTTGCCCCGACGGACAAATCACAACGCACGGATCGTTGAGCTACACCACCGTCACCCATTTGATCGTCCATCACACATTCAGCCCCAGCGGGCCGATCAACGGCGATTGGGCGGCGGCAGTGCGCAGTATTTGGAATTTTCATGTCTTTTCGAACGGCTGGGCGGATATTGGCTACAACTACGTGATTGACCAAACCGGCGTCATTTACGAAGGCCGAGCCGGTGGCGACAACGTTCAGGGCGCACATTTCAGTGGCACAAACGGCAACACAATGGGCGTGGTGGTGATCGGCGATTTCACCAGCGCGACGCCTCCGCCAGCGGCGCTCAACAGTTTGAAAAAACTGCTTGCCTGGAAAGCCGATCAACGCGGCATTGATCCGGCGGGACAATCACGCCACGCGGCTTCGGGATTGACGATCAACAACATCTCCGGTCACCGCGACGGCCCCGGAGCGACGGAATGTCCGGGCAATGCCTTTTACCCTATGCTGCCCGGCATTCGTACGGACGTGAAAGCGTTGTTGGCGAATTTCGGCGCGGTCGCCAGCGTATCGGCGGCGAGTTTCGATGGCTCGGCGCTGGCGAGTGCGTCCATCGTGGCAGCTTTCGGAGACAATCTGGCTTCAGCGGTCGAAATCGGATCAAGCTCGCCTTTGCCGGTTTCGCTGGCCGGGACTTCGGTCACGGTTCGAGACAGTGCAAACGTGGAAAAGATCGCGCGCCTGTTTTTCGTCTCGCCGGGACAAATCAACTTTTTGATGCCCGAAGGCTTGGCTTCAGGAACAGCAACCGTCTTGGTGGCCAATGGCGCAGGTCGTTTGTCCACTGGAACTGTGACCATTGCTCCGGTCGCTCCGGCCTTGTTCTCGGCGAACTCCAATGGCCGAGACGTACCGGCGGCTGTCGCGCTCAGAATCAAAGCCGATGGTTCGCAGAGTTACGAGCCGCTGGCGATGTTCGATTCGACGCCAAACAAATTTGTCGCCGTGCCGATTGATCTGGGACCGGAAACAGACCAGGTGTTTTTTATTGGTTACGGCACAGGCTTTCGCGGGCGAAGTTCGCTCGGCGCGGTCAGCTTGAAAATCGGCGGCGTGAATGCCGAAATCCTGTTTGCAGGACCTGCCGATGGCTTTTTCGGATTGGATCAACTCAATGCACGCATCCCGCGCAGTTTGATCG
This sequence comes from Acidobacteriota bacterium, assembly GCA_016789645.1. Classification (GTDB taxonomy): domain Bacteria; phylum Acidobacteriota; class Blastocatellia; order RBC074; family RBC074; genus RBC074. Next base: position 1,520 of record JAEUQP010000648.1, read on the forward strand.
GCAAAGGCGTCGTTGATCTGGAATTGACGGTGGATGGCGTGAGCGCGAATGTGTTGAAACTGAAAATCCAGTAACGGTCGTTAAGAACACAACAGCCCGCGAAGAAGTGACTTCTTCGCGGGCTGTTGTGTTCTCGCAGGTTGAAAAACTTATCGCCGCGATTGCAGCAAGTCGAACGGGGAGGCCAGTCCCAGCAATTCCAGGAACTGTTTGTTTTCGCGCAATTCGGTGAAATCCGAATCATTCAGCGCCTGCGTTCTGTAACGCGGTTGAAGCTGGATGGTGCGTTTCAGGTAATCCAGCGCCTGATCGTGCGAACCGGTTTGCGCGTGTGTGGCGGCCAGCGAATACAACAAATGCGGTTCGTCCGGTTTCATACGCAATGCTTTTTCAAAGAAGGTCTTTGCCTGGCTGAAATCGCCGAGATTCAAGGCGTACACACCTTGATCGTACAGATCGTCAGCGTTGCGCGGAATCGAAGTCGTATGCGCCAGTTTCTGATTGCACACTTGCAAATACATTTGTGTGCGCGCCGCGATTTCCACTTCGCGCGGGAATTTTTCCAACAGATGTTCAAACATCGTTTTGGCGTCTTCGAACATTCGACGATTGAACACGCGAACGGCATGTTCAAACGCGCGCATTGCGCCGGTCGGATTCAATTTGCGCGGCGGTTCCGGTGGCGGAGGCGGCACAACTCGAATTGGCACCACCGTTTTGGCCGGTTGTTTTGTCGGCAATTTGCTGGTCGAAGCCTTGATCGGCGATTTGCGAGCCACTGGTTTGGCAATCACCGCCGCCTTGAGCGGTGCTTTCGCTTTGACCTTTGTCGTTTTCGCCGGTGCATTGACCTGTTTGACTGCGGCCTTCGACGTGGACGCCATTCGCTTGGTCACTTTTTTAGCCGCCACGTTCTTTTTGACAACAGATTTGGTCAGCTTCGCAGCGTCTTTTTTAACGACAGTTTTTTTCGGCACGACGGCTTTCTTGGCAGACTTGACCGGTTTCAATGCGGCAGTCTTGGGTTTCGCCGTGGAAGATGCTTTCGGTTTCGAAGGGCTGACAGATTTTGACCTCGACGCCGGATGCACTTTGGCTTGGGCGCGGTTGTTTGTCACTTTTGTTCTCGCTTGCGCTTTAGGCATCTGTTTCGATGTGGTTCTTGATCGTGCAGAGAGCGTTTCCCTCATACGATCTCCCTTCTAAAAAGTGATTTGAGTTTGATGGAAACTCAGTCAAAAACTTAATCGGGCACTTCGCAATTCGCCGCTAAGTGGCTGTGTTTATAGCGGATTAGCGGGATATTGTCAAACCCAAGATTGGTGAAGAATTGGCTTCTGGCGGGCAGAATGTTAGAAATTTGCCTTCTAATCTTTTCAGAAAATTGCCTAAGTCCTTTGGCGACGCAGGCTTGTGTTGGGCAAAATCCCCCAAAGAAATTTTTCGTGTGTGGATTTGGACCAGATTGGGGAACAACCGGTCAAAACCGGCTCAGGAATCAGCTTAGCCAAATGTTTCCAGCAACTTAACCATCGAATAGCCATCGTCACCATTGGAGTAATACTTCCCCATCCGCTGCGTGGTGATGTAACCCAATTGTTCGTACAGTTGCTGCGCGGCGATGTTGTTGGCTCGGACTTCCAGCTTGACGGAAGTGATTCCCCGCGCGAGCAAACTGCGCTCGATTTCGTGTAGCAGCAACCGAGCCAGTCCTCGGCGACGATATTCCGGCGCGACTCCAACAGCAGTGATGTGGCCTTGGCCTGTGTCTTCGATTTGGGCAATCCCAAATGCCGCCATTTCGTCATATTCCGACCGGATTTGCCGCGCGATGACTTTGGGATTGGTCAGCAGATAGCGAAACGTCTCTCGTTCATACACTTCGCCGTCCAGAAACACGCGCAAATCCAATTGCCACAACTCATTCAAGTCAGACAACACCAGTGGTCGCATCAACCCTTTGAACGCTTTGGAGTGATGATTGATGGCTTGCATAACAAAAATTGGGGGTTGGGAGACAGGAGTCGGTTCCAATCACCGAACCCAGACAACCAATTACATCAGAAGCATACAGTCGCCGTAGCTGTAAAAGCGGTATCGTTGTTCGACTGCGTGACGATACGCCGCCAGAACCAAATCTCGATTGGCAAATGCCGACACCAACATCAGCAACGAAGATTGCGGCAAATGAAAATTGGTCAGCAAAGCGTCAACAAGTCGGAATTGATAACCCGGATAAATGTACAGTTCCGTGCTGCGATGTTCAGCGCGAACCGTGCCGTCCGGATTTGCCGCGCTTTCCAACGCCCGAACCGAAGTCGTGCCAATGGCGACAATTCGGTTGCCGGATGCACGCGCCTGATTGATCGTTTGCGCCACAGCCTCGCTGATTTCATAACTTTCGGCAGCGATGCGATGCTCTTCGATTTGTTCGACGCGCACCGGTTGAAACGTCGCGTATCCGACGTGATGCGTCAATTCGACGACCCGAACACCGCGCGCCGCCAATTCGTCAAAGATGCGTTGCGTGAAATGCAGCCCGGCTGTCGGAGCCGCAATCGCTCCGCGATGTTTGGCATACACTGTTTGGTAACGCGGTTCATCCAGCCGATGCTGTTCGTCCTGTTCGCGTTTGATGTAAGGCGGCAACGGCGTGCTTCCGATTTCATCAATCACTCGGTCAAAGTCGTCATCGCATTCAAAACGAATCACGCGCCGCCCTTCTTCAACAATTTCGGTCACAGTTCCGCGCAATCGCCCGTCGCCAAATTCCAACTCCGCGCCGAGCTTCAGTGCCCGACCGGGTTTGGCCAGCACTTCCCACACATTTTCACTGAGCTGTTTGACCAGAAAAGCTTCCACCAACGCGCCGCGTTCGCCATTGACGATTCGATGGCCGAGCAATCGAGCCGGAAAAACTCGTGTGTTGTTCAGCACGATCACGTCGCCTGATGCAAAGA
>JAEUQP010000682.1 GCA_016789645.1 Acidobacteriota bacterium
GGTGGACGATACGAAGTCAGCGTTACAAGCCGTCTGTTCACGTTTGGGTTTGCGGATTTTGAATACAACCAGATTCAATTGCTGGATTTGCGTTCGGTGCTGGGCGGAGGCTTTGGGTATTACGCTGTCAAAAACGACCGCGCGCAATTGCAGCTTTTCGGTGGCGGCGCGTACAACCGTGAAAATTTTTCGACCGGATTGCAGCGCAATTCCGGCGAAGTCTTTTTGGGCGAAGATTTCCAGTTGCGGGTGTCTGACCGCGTTACGTTCAAAGAACGATTTCAGTTGTTTCCGAATCTGACCAATCGGGGCGAATATCGCCACACGTTTGACAGCTCGCTGACCACCAAAGTGACCAACTGGATGACCTGGAATGTCACCGCCAGCAACCGGTACATTTCCAATCCGCCGCCGGGATCGAAAAACAATGATTTGTTATTGACCACTGGCATCGGCGTCAGCTTCACGAATTTCAATTTTAGAAAATAAGGAAAGCTGTTTTAGCCTCATTCTTGAGAACCACAAAAAGCGCAAACGACACAAAAAAGATTTGGGATTGTTTTTGTTTCGTTTGCGCTTTTTGTGATGCCTGAATTCTTCTTTGGTTCGGGTTACAGGGGTTGGCGACCGGCGAAGCCCGCGTCTGTGTCGTGCCACCATTCAATGGTGTCTTCGCCTTTCATCCAGCACAGATACACGACGCGGCCGTCGCGCATATGCGGAAAGTCGCAAAGCCCTTTGTCGAAGTCTTTGATTTCAACGCCCAATTCCATGATTTCCTGAACTCCGGCGATGAACGTGGTTAGTGCGGAAACATATTCGCCCGCGTGCCAAATGCCGCCGCCGCCGGCTTGGCGACTGGCCTGCCGGGCTTCGGGCGCAAGTCGCTGCATCACGCCGCGCGCGCGATCAATCTTCCGCCAAAGCCGTTTGATGTCTGGCAATAAGGCGTCAGCTTCTTCAAGCGTAAACAGTTTCATAAGTGTTGTTGGGATTTGGTGGCGGCAATTAGAGCAATCGGATTTCGGAAAAGCAACCGGCGGATTTTCTGGCCGAATTCTTGCTCTGTTTCCAACTCCAACGTAGCATACGTGCCGCACTCCCTGAAACAAACGCAGCAATGGAGGTACTGAAATGTTGAAACGATATTTTGTGATCGTGTGCTTGTTGGCATTGGTGTGGCCAGTCAGCCCTGTTTTGGGCCAGACGCAAAATGAAGTGCCCGCCGGAACGGAGAGTCAATTGACCTTGCGCGATCCGCTCAGTTCGAAGTTGAGCGAGCCGGGCGATGAAGTCATTGCCACGATTCGCCGCGATGTGGTGATTGACGGGCGAACCGTTCTGCGGCAGGGAACGGAAGTCATTGGGCGCGTGACGCTGGCCGAAGCCGCCGGGCGCGTGTTCAAAGGCGGCCGATTGCACATCACCTTTGACCGCATTCGCATTGATGGGCAGGAACAGAAACTCACCGCCGTCATCAAATCGGCTTCAGATTTTTCGCGCGACGAAAAGATCAAAACCGATGATGAAGGCACGCTCAAGGGCGGCAAAGACGGCGGCAAGACGCTGCAAAACGTCGGCACCGCCGCTGGCATCGGGATGATCGGGGTGACAATTGCCATTCTGGCCGGACGTGACAACAACGGTTTCGGCGGGGTTTACGGTGGCATCAGCCAGGGAGGCGCAGTGGCCGCCGGAGCGATTCTGGGTGGCAGCGTCGTCACCGGATTGTTGATGACCAAAGGCAAGGAAGTCCGACTGGATCAAAACGCTATCATTCGATTGAGACTGGAACGTCCTGTGGCAATCGGCTGATTTCAAAACACGATGAATTACAAACCCAGCGATCTGTTCGTAGGCATTGTGGATTTCTTTTCCGTGCTGTTGCCCGGCGCGGTGCTGGCTTTCGCTCTCCAACTCGCGAAAGTCGGCTTCATTGAATCCCAACTAAACCACCGCTCAACGCAGACGAAGTGGATTGTTTTTGTGCTTGCCTCTTACTTGCTAGGACATTTTGTGTTTTTGATTGGCGCGGCGTTTTTGGATGATTGGTACGACGCGACATATGCCAAGCGGCGATATTCCGGGAACGAAGCGCAGTTGCTGAATCAAGTTAGCCGTATCAGGCGAGAGTCTTTTCCAGATGCTGCGGGAATCGTCAATAACTTCAAATGGACGCGAGCCTTCGTCAAATTGAAGAAGCCGGAGCTTGCGGTTGATATTGATTCCTTTGAAGCACATTCCAAGTTTTTCCGAAGCATGACGGTTGTTTCCGCAGCAGGTTGGTTTTTATCTGCGCTGTATCGGCAAGATTGGTCGGTGCCGGAGGTCTACAAGCAGATCTGGTCGGTCTGGGGAATATCAGCTAGCGTTATTTTGATATGGTTTATTCGGAATTCCCGGTCTAATGGCACGTTTGAGGACAAGCAGCCACCACTGTCAATGTGGTGGAAAGTGCTTGCCTGTTTGCTACGAAGCAAAGTGGTTTCCGTTTATCAGGGAGTGGCGGTTTTCATTCTGATTGCGGGATCGTTTATTCCCGGACGGAAATGGTGGCCGGTCAGCATCAGCTTTGTATTGTTGGGACTTTCGGCTTGGCGATACGCCGACCAGCGATGGAAAACGACTCAAACCGCTTATTTGTACTTCGTGTTACTCAACCAGCCGGAAAAAACTGCGCCGTCGTGATCTGCAATTCCGCAATTTGAAGTTTGAAAATCCCGAACGAATTCTTGTTCAACCCAAAAGGAGAAATCTGACGATGCCAGCCAAAAAAGCTGCACCAGCAAAAGCTGTAAAACCGGCGAAAGCGCCCAAGCCAACGAAAGCCGCTGCGGCGGATTCGACCGAATCGAAACTGTTGAAAGTTGGCGCGAAAGCTCCGGCCTTCAGTTTGAAAAATACCGAAGGCAAAACCGTCAAACTCAGCGACCTGAAAGGCAAAAAGGTTGTCTTGTACTTTTACCCGAAAGACATGACGCCGGGATGCACTGTGGAAGCTTGCGGGTTTCGCGACGATTACGCGCAACTGAAAAAACGCGGCGTCGAAGTGATCGGCGTCAGCGGCGACGATCAACAATCTCACCAGAAATTCACCGAAAAGTATTCGTTGCCGTTTACGCTGCTGTCCGATCCGACGCACGAAATGATGGAAAAGTATGGCGCGTGGGGCGAAAAGAGTTTGTACGGGCGCAAGTTCATGGGCGTGCTTCGCATCACCTACATCATTGATGAAGAAGGTCGTGTCGCCCACGCGTTTGGCAAAGTCAAAACCGACACGCACAGCAAAGACGTGATTGCGGCAATTGATTCGATGTGATGGCCATCGTTGAATTTTTCCATTCAACCCTCAGCGTTGGAACCGCGTCGCCGATTTACAGTCGGTGGTGGTTTGTCGCTCTGATTGTGGCTGGCGCTGCGGCGTTTGGCTATTTCGCTTATCGCCAGCGAGTCCGCCGATTGCTGGAAATCGAACGAATCCGTACGCGCATTGCCGCCGATTTGCATGACGACATCGGCGCCAGTTTGTCGCGCATGGCCATTCTGATCGAAGTCGTCAAACAGGAAGGCAGGCAAAGCGGTTACCTGAACGGTTCCGGAGTTCGTTCGACGCAGATGTTGACGGAAATTGCCGATTCGGCGCGCGATCTGGTGGATTCGATGAGCGACATCGTCTGGTCCATTGATCCGAGCCGGGACGAACTCGGCCAGGTCATCACGCGCACGCGGCAATTCGCCGCCGATGTGCTGGACGCGCAAGGTGTCAATTGGCAATTTCTGGCCTCAGCCGATGTCGAAAAAGTGAAGCTCGATCCCGAACAGCGCCGCCATCTGTTTTTGATCTTCAAGGAAGCGCTGAACAACATCGCGCGACACGCCAAAGCAAAAACCGTTTCCATGAGTTTGACGATCCACAAACATCAGTTGCGGGCCGAAATCGCGGACGACGGTTGTGGATTTACGCCTCGTCCTGGTGAAACCGCCATTGCCGTGTTGCCGAAAAGCCGTGGCGGAAATGGGCTGGGGAACATGCAGGCGCGCGCGGCAGAATTGAACGGAACGCTGACCCTGGATTCCGCTCCCGGCAAGGGAACTCGACTTGTTCTCAGCCTGCCATTGAAACGTTGATTCCCGTCCGCACTGGGAATTTACTCCTGCACAAAATTTTTTCGATGTGAGCGATTGGCTCGTCGGTTTCCGCTTTAGTGAGTTGAGAACCGATATGAGACTTTCACGTCATATTCCCAGACGAGTCGGGCAATTCATTGACTCGGTTTGCTCTCGCTGGCTACTCTCTCCGGCGTCTTTGCCGCATTCTGCAACTCCGCCGGGAGAATCGCTGGAAGAAATGATGCCCAAAATCACTCCGCACGAAGTGACTCAGTTGTTGCTGGATTGGCGCAACGGTGA
>JAEUQP010000738.1 GCA_016789645.1 Acidobacteriota bacterium
TCGCGCGGATGCGCAGCCAGCAATACGGCCAGCACGCTCAAGGATCCGATCAAGGCCAGCGGAATCCACTGGCTTTCGATCACCAGCAACGTGAAAAAAAATGGCAGGGCCACTGCGGCCAGCAGCAACAGAAGTTGTCCTGTGGCCTGAATGTTCAGGGTTTTGATGCTCAGTGCCCCTGCCATAACGAATGCGCTCCGTGTCGTCTACCAAACACTGTTTGTTACTGTTCGTCTGCGTTGAGAATATCCGCCAGTTTCCATAGCCCCAGACTTTTATCGGCGTATTTGCCGCCGTCTTCGGTGCAGGCTTCGTTAATCAGCTTCAGCGGCGGGGGCAGGTGAAACGGCGCTCGTTCGAAATTGATCGGTCGCCATTCACCGGTCAGGATGTCTTCGTTTTCCCGAATGCTCGGAAAGGTCGTCATCAGCAAATGCTGCGACCCGCTGGCCTTGAACCGAGTTAGCGCCGCCAGGCAATCGCGATGCGACAGATGCACCAACGCATCACGCGAAAAAATCATGTCTACGCACGGCAATTGATCTTTGGTGATGTCGCGGCACATAAACCGGCGATGAGCATTGGCGTGATTGCGCGTATGGCGTTCGATCAACTCGCGGACGATGTCAACGCCAATGTAGGTTTTGACGTTCAGCTCGACATGTTGCATCCAAAAGAAATCCCCGCACGGCGCATCGAGCATGGTTTGAATTCCCAGTTCGTTGATGAGCACCGGAATTTCGCGCGAAATCACCGCCGTTTGAATCAAGTCTGATCCCGGCCCGGAAATCATTTCCTGATCGCGGCGAGGTTCGAAATACAGTTGGGTGAAGATGGATTTGATCGGTCGGTTGCGATACCGAATGCTGCGAATTGCTTTCAACAGCTTCGACGACCGGTGAGTCTGAACAAAATCCAGAACGTCATTTTGTGTAGCCATGATTGAACTCCTTTTGAGGCTGATTGCTTGAGCAAGATGCGTTTGACAACACCCGCCACGATGCCTGTCAGGCGGTCGCGTTCGTTGCGGTCGAAAATCCAAATCCATTCCACAACGATCAGACCAACCAGCAAACTCGCACTGGCGATGTCAACCGTCCCTCCGTGAAAGTTGAAAAAGAAAATGACGGCCAGACCGAAGCCAATCACCGTCAACAAAGCCATTCGAACGATTCCCGTAAATCTGACGTTCAACGCCAACCGGGCGTAACTGCAGACGCCAACCAGATAAAGGGCATACGTGGCGGCAAAGAGCGCGGCGCAACCGGCAACACCCCAACGCGGAATGCAAACCAACCCGGCGATGACAAACAATGCCGTCCAGCCAAACGTGATTGCCAGGTTGTGCCAGACCCGCCCCGCCGCCACCAGCGCCGTGTTCAGCAATCCCACCAGCAACATCAACAACGCGGTCAGGCTCATGGCCAAGGTCAACGGAGCGGCGGCCAGATATGCGTTGCCGAACAACGTGCGCACCAGCAACGGAGAAAACAATCCGATGCCCAACGCCAGCGGCAGCGAAAACATCCACATCGCGCGCAAATTGGCATTGACCATTGCGCTGAAGGCCGTGGGGTTCGACGACGCGTGCGTTTCTGAAAAGAAAGTCATCGCTGGGGTGTACAGGTTCATTGGAATCAGAAACGTCAATTGCGACAGCGTGTACGCAACACCGAGCAAGCCAACCTGCGCAAACCCGGCGTGCCGCGCAACCATCGTGCCGGCCCACCAATACGTCGGCAGGTTGAGCAAGGTCATCAACAGCGTCGGCAACACAAAAGCCGCGATGATGCGCAGAATGCGGCGCGAACTTTCCAATCGAATGCCTTCGGGAAATCGCGCCCGCACCAATCGCAGGCCGCTCCAACCCGCCAACGCCAATCCGAACAAACTGGCCAGCAATTGCCCAACCAATGCGCCGCGCAATCCCGCCCACCAGATTCCGCCGGAAGTGAATCCCAGCAGCGCGAAGTTCCGCGCCACCTGCACCAGGTTGTACGCGCGAAAGTCCTGTAACCCGGCCAGCGCGCTCGCGGCCAGCGTGAACAACGTCAACACCAGCATCAGCGGCGCCCCTAACCGAAAGGCGCCGCTCAACGACGCGTCGCGGTACAACTGTGCGGCTATCCAGTGCGAAGCCAGAAAAAACGCTCCGCAAAACAACGCCAAGCCCGCCGAAGTCAGCGCCAACACATTCGCCAGAATCGCGCCGCCCAGTTGCCGGTCGCTGGCGTAATGTTGCGGAACCAATTTGTGCAACGCCGAATTCTGCCCCAGCCCGAACACGCCGATGACAATCCCGACCAGCGACATCACCACTGAATACACACCGTAATCCGCCGGGCTTAAACTGCGCGCAATGACCACTGGCGTCACGCCGTACAACATCTGACTGATGCCGCCCAACACGCTGGAATACACCGCCGCCCGCACGTACCGGCGTTTCAGGTCGCTGGTATCCGCGCCGTGCGCAGAGCGTGCAAGTTTCGTGGCGGCTGTCATGAAGAAAAGGCGAGATCAGCGTTTTTTGGCGAATGCAAAAATCGCCGCTTTGAAAAACCGCAAGGCAAATCGCTGGTGCAACACGCCCAGCCAATAAAAGAATTTCGAAAACGAAAGATAATGCGGTTCCGATTCGTGCTCGTACACACAATGATCGAACTGAAGCCGGTCGAGCGCTTTCGCCAGTTTGCGGCGCGTATTGCAGAGGTATACGGTCGGAAAAATGTCTTCCTCTCTTTTGCTATGCCGGGCGCGTTTCAACACGGCGGCATGCAGATGATTGGGAACCATGCGGGAAATCAGCCCGATGTAACTGTGCGCGTTCGCCGTTCGCAAACACAGATACCCGCCCAGTTTGAGCACGCGGCGACATTCGGCCAAAAACGCTTCGGGGTCTTCGATATGTTCCAGCACGCAATCGCTGACAATCACGTCCACCGATTCATCTTCCAGCGGCCAGCGCGCCGTTTCGATCCGGCGAAATTCGTCCAGGTACGGATTAATTTCGCCGACCGGGTCTACATCAATGCCGATGACTCTGGCGCAATGGCCTTTGAGAATGCGATTTTGGCGACGCACGACAACCGGGTCTTCGCCATACATGCCGCGCCCGCATCCCACATCCAGCACAACCGACGTTGGTCCAATCAGAGATTTCACGCGCGTGTAAAAGGCGATCGTCCCGTCCACATCCGTGAATCCGCCAAAACGGCTTTCGGGGTAATAGAGGTTCAGGTAATTCATCATCTCGCCTCCTTACGCCCCGCTGGCTTTGAGCAACGCCGGAGCAGGCGCGGCAGTGCGTTCCCGGCTGATCGGTTTGGAAACTTCTCTATCCTTCGGTTTGACTTCTTCGGCTTTCACGACTCGTTCCACCGCCAACGCCATCTGGTGCTGAAAAAAGTGGCACAGGGAATTGATGTCCAGCAGCAGATTTTCACTCTCCACGCCGCGATACAGATTGATGTATCCCCACTGCGTATCTTTGGTGGAAAGCGACAAACTCAGCGACCACAACCGGCTGGTTTTCAAAATGTCCGCCGTGCCCAACCCGCCGCTTTCCCACGACCAATAAATGCATCCGTTGTGCGCTTTGACTTCCGGGCGCGTGGACACCGAATCCCGGCCTCGAAACGGCATGCCCGTTCCGCCCTGGTTGAGCTGCACAGTGGCGTAAACAAACGAACTGAGTTCCAGCATCTCTTTCACCGCGTCGAACAATTCGTCAAACGTCTTCGCTTGAGCCAGCGCCTGACTGGCGCGGCGCACGCGCACATTGTTGGCCAGTCGCATGCGCAATTCGGCCAGCGACAAACTTCGTTTCAATCCATCGCGGATTTCGTCCACTTCGTGGTAATGCAACCGGTCAACGGCGACAATGACCGCCACGCCAACTACAAACAGCCATAATCCGGTCAAACGGCTGACGCCCCATTCCTGAACGAACAGCAATGCCTGCAATCCCAGCAGCGCGCAAGCTCCATACAGCACCAGCACCACGCGACGTTGCGACCATCCGCGCGCCAGCAATTTGTGATGAATGTGTTCCTTGTCGCCTTCAAACAACGGACGCCCGCTGGCAAACCGGCGAAACAGCGCCAGACTGGTGTCCAGAATCGGCAGCCCAAACGCCAGCATCGGAATCGCCACAGCCACCGCCGTCGAAGCTTTTTGCGTTCCCTGCACCGACAGCGTCGCCAACGTGAAGCCCAAAAACAGCGAGCCGGAATCACCCAGAAAAATCGAAGCCGGATTGAAGTTGTAGCGCAGGAATCCAATCAGCGCTCCGGCCATTGCCAACGCAATCACCGTCACGAACGAATGTCCCGTCACCGCCGAAACCGTAATCATCACAAACGCTGCAAACAGCGCGGCGCCTGCCGCCAATCCGTCAATGCCGTCAATCAGGTTGAACGCGTTGGTGATGGCCACGATCCATCCCACCGTCAGCACAAAACTGATCACCAGCGGCAATTTGACCGCGCCCGCAAACGACAACGACAGGATTTCAATTCGTCCGCCAAGCGCAAAAAACAACGAAGCAGCCAAACCTTGTGCCGCGAATTTGACGCGCGGACTGACGCCGTGCAGG
>JAEUQP010000746.1 GCA_016789645.1 Acidobacteriota bacterium
TGCCAGCACACGAGCGATCAACTGACCCAGTTTGCCGTCGCCAATGACGGCAACTTTGTGCGAAGCCAAAATCGAGACTTGATCCAGAATCTCGCAGGCGGCGGCCAACGGTTCCGTGAACACAGCTTGTTGATCGGAAACATTGTCGGGAACGACAAACAGGTTTTTGGGCGGCAAGGTCAGAAATTCGGCAAAGGCTCCGTCGCGATGATGAATTCCCAACGCGGTTCGGTTGGCGCAATGCCGGGCATCGCCCGCCTGGCAATTTTCGCAATTGCCGCAGCCGATGTTGATTTCGCCGACGACGCGACGACCGATTTGCGATTTGTCCGGCGACGTTTCGACGACACCAACGAATTCGTGGCCGAGCGTGCCTTGAAATCCGGCATAGCCGCGCACGAGTTCCAGATCGGTGTTGCAGATTCCGGCCAGCGTCACGCGCACCAGCGCTTCGCCTTCGCGCAGAGGCGCGGGGATTTCGGCCAACTGCAATTTGTCGTGTTCAAAACGTAATGCCTTCACGCCAGCGAAGCTACGGTAAGCGCCCGGCATTTTCAAGCAACATTGCTGCTGGCTTTTTACAAAACCGTGTGCGAAGCTGCGAATGCTCTAAATTTTGCTTCATCTCGGAGCTCCAATTCTGAAAGGAAACACAACATGTCTACAGTAAAAAATGGCGATGCCGTGAAGGTGCATTACACGGGAAAATTCGATGACGGACAGGTTTTCGATTCATCGGAAGGCGGCGAGCCGTTGGGATTCACGGTCGGTTCGGGACAAGTCATTTCGGGGTTCGATGCCGCACTGATCGGCATGCAAATCGGCGAAACCAAAAATGTCGTCATCCCTGCCGAGCAAGCGTACGGGCCGCGACTTGAAGAATATGTTCAAACCATCAGTCGCGAGCAATTCAATCTGGGCGATATTGAACCGGAACTCGGCATGGCCATCGAAATGCAGACTCCGCAAGGCAGCATCCCGCTGGTCATTACCGAATTGACGGAAACGACGGTCACGCTGGATGCCAATCATCCGCTGGCCGGTGAAGAACTGCATTTCGATCTGACTCTCGTCGAAATCGCTGCTTAAATTCCCTTGCTTCATGAAATTTCCGCTGACCAGTTGGAATCTGACGCCGAAAGAAGCCGTTGAGGCACAGAAGGAATGGCGTTCGCTGGTTCGCATTGAACCGCCAACGCGCGAAATCCACACAATTGCCGGAGCGGACATTTCCTTCAATCGGTTTTCGGACGTGATTTATTCGGCGATTGTCGTGTTGAGTTTGCCGGAGTTGCGGATCATCGAAACGGCCAGCGTTCGCAGCACGGCGAAATTTCCGTATGTGCCGGGCTTGCTCAGTTTTCGCGAAACGCCTTCGTTTTTGGAATGCTGGGAAAAATTGAGAACTAAACCGGATGCGCTGATGCTGGACGGACAAGGCTTGGCGCATCCTCGCCGTTTCGGTATTGCCTGTCACATCGGGTTGATTCTGGATTTGCCGACGATTGGCTGCGCGAAAAGCATTCTGGTCGGCCAACACATCACACTTGGGGGAGAAGCCGGAAGTCAATCGCCTCTGGTGGATAAAACCGAAGTGGTCGGCGTTGCGCTCAGAACGAAAAAGAATGTCGCGCCGGTGTACGTTTCCGCCGGACATCGTGTGGATTTGAATTCGGCGGTTGATCTGGCGTTGCGTTCCGTCACCAGATATCGCCAACCTGAACCGACGCGGCAGGCCCATCTGCTGGTGAATCAGTTGCGGCGCGACGATAAAGGGTAAATTCTCAACATTGTTTTCAAGCATCAATTGCATGGTCGTTTGCTGACCGAAGTCAATTGAAGTTCACGGGTAAACGACAGAAAAGTCGTTTGCCTTTCACCGCCGCTGCTGCGGCAACGTTACTGGAGGGACTGCAATGAAACGTAAAGCTTCCGCCGTTTGGAAAGGCGGTCTGAAGGATGGTAAAGGCACAATTTCCACGGCCAGTGGAGTGTTGTCGGATACACAATACTCGTTTGGCACTCGTTTTGAAGACGGCATCGGAACCAATCCGGAAGAATTGATCGGAGCGGCTCATGCGGGATGTTTTTCGATGGCGTTTTCCGGGCAGCTTGGAAATGCAGGGTTGGTTGCGGAAAGCATCAACACGACGGCGACCGTGACGATGGAAAAAACCGATGCGGGATTCACCGTGACCGAAATCCATCTGGACGTGGTTGCCAAAATCCCCGGAGCAAGTCAGGAAGCGTTTGAAACCGCCGCCAACAACGCCAAAGCCGGATGTCCGATTTCGCGGTTGTTGAATGCGAAGATCACCATGGACGCCAAACTCGAATCGTAACCCGCGCTTTTGCTCTCACGCGTTCACCGATTGTCATCACCGGGTTGGTTGAGCTTTGACAACCGAAGCTTTTCCGCCCGGGATGAACAGTCGCTGTTCCCAAGCCGAATGCCCGTCAGCCATCACCAGAATCGAATGCACTCCGGCGCGCAGACGAATCGTGCGCGGCGCAAATCCACTGTAAGCATCGTCAATGTAAATTCGCGCATATTTGCCGGGACATTCGACTGTCAATTCCCCGTAGTTGGCATCTGATGTCGCCAGGTCATTGAGGATCGTTGGCGTGGGCAATCCCGCAGATGGTTCGGAAGATTTGGCCACTGGCGGCGCAGGCGTTTCTTTTACCACGGGAGTGGGCGGCGCAACCGAAGCCTGTTGGGTGCTGCCCAAAGCCGTTACATCCATTGCCGGTGACAACCAGCGATTGATGGTTTCGATGGTCATGTCTTTGGCTGTCAATTCGCGCGAAAAGCGCAGCTTGATGCGCGGCTTTTTCGGGAAGAACCAGCCTTTAGGCTTTTCGCCGTTTTTGTTGACCAGCAATTCAATGTCTGTGTCTCGAACGATGAAGCTCTGGATCGTGACCTCGTCGCCGGATTGAGCCAGCGTTTCGGTCGAAGGCGCTGCCGCCGCGCGATCCAAAGAACCATCCACCAATTCCAACCCGCGCCGGGTTGCCGGAATCGCCATTTTCAACTTGACGGTTTTGCCGGTGTAATGATCGGCCAGCGTTTTTTTCACGTCCCCATACCAGTTTTCGTAGGTCAGTCGTCGCTCCTGCCCGAACACGGCCAGCGCCGGTAAAATCAGGCAAATTGTCGCAATGGAGATGGAGATTTGAATTGTGCGTTTACTCATTTGGAACCTCTTGAAGCTACGTGAGGGGCGACGTCGAAACTTTTGGGGGCTGACTCTTGCGGGAGGGAGAAAATGAATTCTGGATGTTGGATTTTAGATTTTGAACCGCATTCAACGTGCCAGTTTTCAAAATCCAAAACCCAACATCTGGAATTGGTGGAACTGAAATGTTACTTCACCTGGAAGTTGTCTTTGTCGGTTTTCAAGGTCACCCCGGCGACGTTGTCTTTGATTTCGACGTGAACGTCATAAAAGCCCGGTTTGAAATCCTTGAGCGAGAACGTTCGCGCCAGCGTGATCTGCTGGTTGTTGATCGAACTCATGCCGTTTTTGCCATCTTCCTTGAAGCGCAGGATTTCCTTGTCGCGTTGGGTGATGACGTACTCGATGTCCACACTGGGGCGCAACGTCGCCTGATCAATGGCGATGTTGTACACCTGCATGTAAACGCCGAGCGGTTGATCGTGTTTGAATTCGCCGGTTGCGTTTGGCAGCACTTTCAGCGAACCGAGCACAAACTGGCCTGTGGACAAACGCCCAGCCATCGGTTCGATGCGCGAAGCCAGGATCATGGTCGAAGTGGAGAGCTTGCCTTCTTCGTAACGCGGAACGACAAAACCCTGTTTGATGACGCCGGTTTTGCCGCTGTTGACGTCGCGGACGACTAGATCAATTTTGTAATTGCCCGGCGGTAATACGACGTTTTTCTGATACGCCGAGCGTTGCTGCATGCCGATTTCCAGCGCTTCCGGCGTGTAGCTGGAAGTTACCACATCTTCAAATTGACCGGCGCGACGGCCTGCGACGTTGGTGATCTTGGCGTAAATGTTGATCGCGGCTTGCGGCAATCCGCCGATGTCCTTGTAAACCAGGTCGGAGTTTTCCAGTTGCACGGTGAACGAAGACAACACGGCGTTTTCCGTCACGCGCAGCAGGTTAATGTTCAATCCGGCTGCCAGCACGTCAAAGCTGGCTTTTGGCAAATCGGATTCGGCGGCCAGAGCAGCCAGATCATTGAATTTGACCTTCGGCGGTTTTTGCAACCGCGCCAGCAAATCCAGGCGTTCGAACGGCTGGTCTTTGGCGCGCATGCCGAAAAGCTGCCCGCCGCCACCGCCTGCGCCGCTCGGCCCGAACATGCCGTAAGCGATACGGTCAGCTTTGTTGGACAATCCAAGCTGTTCAGCCAGCGTCAACCCGGCATTCGGTGTGTACAACAGTGCGTCTTTTTCGTTGGGGTTGCGAGCAATGCGGTATTCGCCGGAACCGGTCGGGTCAACGAATTCGATTTCCACGTCGGAGCCGACTCCTTCGATGTAGCGATACCACCAGATTTCAAATGGATAG
>JAEUQP010000824.1 GCA_016789645.1 Acidobacteriota bacterium
TGGAGGAAACGTTATGACTCGCAAAATGCTTCGTTCGCTTTCGATTGTCGCAACCTTGTTGCTGACGGCTGCTGTTCAACAAACTGCGCTGGCCGGGCCTCCGTTGCTTTGTCATCCGATTGAAATCGGCAACGCCAAATCTTTGCCGTGGGCGGGCGAGAACTGGCGCGACGTGAAAAAAGATTACGATCTGAATCGTCTGGTTGACGATACGCTGGCGCTGCTGCAACCAAACACGCCCGTTCTGGAGAGAATGGAAACCATTCGCCGGGCGACGGTGTACGCCGTTTGGGCCAAGCGTGACAACGAAGTCGGTTACACCGTCAAAAGCAACGCCGTCGCAGAACAGTTGCAATCCAAACTGATGGAGCGCGTCCGCGAAGCTGTTCGCCAGAACAAAAATGCCTCGATGGCGTTGTTCGACGCCGGTTACCTGGATGCGTGTTACAAACAGGCGGGTTACAAAACCAACGTCAACACGCCCAGTCTGGCAGACAGTTACGCCATGGTTCGCAAAGGAGCGAATCATCAAGGCGGCAGTCCGGAAATTGAATTTGCGCTGGCAATCATTTCCGAACATCCGCGTCAGGCTTCGCATCAGGAACATCTGCAAAAGGCGATTGCCGGAGCCAAAGACGGTTCGCTGTTGGCCATCAATCTGGTCAAACATTTTGGCAAGCCGGGACAAAATCTTTCGTCGCTGCGGGCACAGGTGGCATCGGCCAGAAACTGACCTCTTGGGAAACTCGATCAAAAAAGAAAAAGCGGCTGCGTTTGTAATGAAAGCGCAGTCGCTTTTTGTCGTTGTTGGGTGTTGTTTGCCAAACCTCAGCGTGGTGTGAAGAATAGCGGCTTCTTTTGCAACAAGTGAAAAAGCCAATGAACAAGTTTTACGTCACAACTCCGATTTATTACGTCAATTCCTATCCGCATCTGGGTCACGTGTACACCACGATCATTGCCGATACCGTAGCGCGGTATAAACGCCAACGCGGTTACGAAGTTTTCTTTCTGACCGGCACGGACGAACACGGCATCAACATCGAACGCGCGGCAGAAACCGCCGGACTGCCTGTCAAACAACACGTTGACCGGATCGTGGATTCGTTCAAAACCGCGTTTGAACCATTCCAATTCACCAATCGCCACTGGGTTCGCACCACTGACGACTATCATAAAGAAGGCGTTCGCAAGCTCTGGCAAGCGGCCAAAGCAAACGGTTGGATTTACAAAGGTAAATACGAAGGTTGGTATTGCGGCAACTGCAACGAGTTTTACCAGGAAGCCGAAGCGCAGAAAGGTGAAGGCGATGTGTTGTTATGCCCTACGCATGAACGTGCGCTGGAATTGCTTTCCGAAGAAAGTTACTTTTTCAAACTTTCCGCGTTTCAAGACAAGCTGATTGAACATTACGAAAAGAATCCGCACTTCATCCGCCCGGAAACGCGTCGCAACGAAGTGCTGAGCTTTGTGCGCGGCGGTTTGAATGACTTGTCGGTCAGCCGCGTGTCGGTCAAATGGGGCATCCCCGTGCCGGATGATCCTGAACATACGATGTACGTCTGGTTCGACGCGCTGTCGAATTACATCACCGCTATTGGTTATGGAAATGAGCAATTCGGTGGCGAAGAGCATTTCAGGAAGTTCTGGCCAGCGGATTTGCAACTGGTCGGCAAAGACATCCTGCGCTTTCACACGGTGTATTGGCCTGCGTTTTTAATGGCGGCGGGCGTTGAATTGCCGAAGACAGTGTATTCGCACGGCATGTGGTTGTCAGGTGGACGCAAGATGTCCAAAACGCTCGGCAACGTGATTGATCTGGCAGTGCTGCACAAACACTTCACGCCCGAAGTCGTGCGTTACTTCGTGCTGCGCGAAATGGTTTTTGGTCAAGACGGCGATTTCACTTACGAAGCTTTGCTGGATCGCGTGAATGCTGACCTGGCCAGTGGACTGGGCAATTTGGCCGCGCGCACGCTGACGATGGTTCGCAACTTTTGCGACGGCGTGATTCCGGCAGCAGGCGAAGCCAGCGCCGAGCTAACTGGGCAAGCCGCCGAAGTCCGCGAAGCCGTCATTACAGCCGTCGCCGCGTTCGACCGCGAATTCGACGAATACAATTTCAGCCGCGCGATTGAAGCCGTTTCGAATGCGCGCTTCCGCGTGGACAAATTCATTTCCGACGCCAAACCCTGGGATTTGGCTAAAGACCCGGCCAAACGTGCCGATTTGGAATTGGTGCTGCACACAGCGGCGGAATCGTTGCGATTCTTTGCTGCGCTGCTGGCTCCTGTGTTGCCGAACGCAACACAGGCCATTTGGCAACAACTTGGCGAACGCGGAGAAGTGAACAATGTGATTCCCGCCAGTCTGAACTGGGGAGACGGGAAGCAAAATCAGATCGGCGAAATTCAGCCGATCTTTCCCCGATTGGACAAAAAGAAAATTATGGAAGAGATCAAACAAGAAGAAGCGGCGAGCCAGGCGGCTCGCGCACAAGAAACCAAA
>JAEUQP010000833.1 GCA_016789645.1 Acidobacteriota bacterium
TTGCGATACAGCACTTTGCGTTGCGCGTAACCGGCTTCAGTCGTCAACTTGTTGACTTCGGGATAGACGTGGCCGTTGACCAGCAACACATCCAGCCAACCGTCATTGTCCGGATCGAAAAATCCGCAGCCCCATCCCAGCCAGCGCGTGTTCAATCCAATGCCCGAAGCAAAGGTCACGTCGTCAAAGGTGTTTTTGCCCAGATTGCGATACAGCGTCGAAGTGTCGCCGGAAAAATTGGTCTTGAAAATATCCAGCCAGCCATCGCCATCAAAATCCCCTGCGCTGACTCCCATCCCGGCTTGTGGTTTGCCATCGCCGCTGTACGCCACCCCAGCTTCGATTCCGATGTCGGTGAAGGTTCCATTGCCGTTGTTGTGATACAGCGCCGCCGGAGCCGAATCGTTGGCGACGTAAATATCCGGCCAGGTGTCGTTGTCGAAATCGGCGATCAGAACTCCCAGCGCATACGTCCCGATGGTTTTGCGGATGCCGGATTTTTCGGAAACATCGGTGAACGTGCCGTTGCCGTTGTTTTGAAAAAGCATATTGACGCCGCCGGTCAATCCTGGCGGGCCGCACGCCACCATCACGCCTTTGTACAAACAGGGGCCGGTTTCGGGCGTTGGCGCGGTTTTCACGTCGAAGTCAATGTAACTGCCGACGAACAAATCCAGGTCGCCGTCCTTGTCATAATCCAAAAAGGCGCTGCCCGATCCCCAACGCGTTTTGTTCACGCCAACGCCGGCTTTGTCGGTCACGTCAGCGAACGTTCCATTGCCGTTGTTTTTGTACAGCGCGTTTTTGCCAAAGTACGAGATAAACAAATCGTCCCAACCGTCGTTGTCGAAATCGCCAATGCAAACGGATTGTCCCCATCCGCTGCGCGCCAATCCGGCTTTGACGGTGACATCGGTGAACGTGCCGTTGCGATTGTTTTTGTACAGCCGATTCGTCGGTTCCTGCCCTTTGGCAATCCCGCTGAAGCGCGTGCCGTTGACGAAAAACAAATCCAGCCAGCCGTCGTTGTCATAATCAAACCAGGCAACACCGCTGCCGGTCGTTTCCAGCAGATATTTGTTTTTCTGTTCGTCGCCGTAAATGGTTTTGTGCGTCAATCCTGCAGTTTTGGCGATGTTGGTAAAAGAGATTTTGAATTCGGATTGGGCGGGCGTTGCTTGCGAAGCAGTCTTAGACAGCCCCATCGGCGACAGCAAACATGCGGCAATCAACAAGGCAACGGAAAGCAAATAGATTCGGTTCATCACGCGCCAGAATATAAAGGCTGGCCAACGCATCTGCAAAACATCAGAACCAATGGAAAGGCGGCTGTCGGATTCTTAATCCAATACGTGATGCGTAACATAGGAAATCTGCACGGGCACGCCCCCGTTTACTTTCACTTTCATCAACACCTGGTAATTCATCGGCAGTTTGGGCGGGGCGCCGGGAGGAGCAATGTTCAGATGCTGAATCAGGTCGTTGATGTATTCCAGCTTGGTCACATATTCGGCGGCGGCCTGTGTTCCGTGAGTCGTGATGCCTGCCAGAATCAACATGCGCTTTTTGCCCGTGACGCCCTGTAACAGGCTGATGAGGGCATAATCTTCGGAAACCTGGCTGCGAGAAGGGCCATCCTGTTTGGCAAAGTATTTCTGCTGTTCGCCGGGTTTGGGATTGTTGTTGAGCACTCCGAAATCCAGTCTGTTGTTGTCATCCGGCATTTGTTTGAACACCAAATCCTGTTTCTGCGGCAAGTCGCGTAAAAACAGGTTTTCTGCCGGCGAGCCAAGCACGACGATGTTTTCGGTTTTCAAATCTTCCCAGGTCAGCAGCAAACTGCGTTTGACGCGAGAAGAATGGCGCACCCGCGCCAGAAAATCGCCCAAAAAGTATCCGCCCATCACTTCGCCGATTCCCGTGTAATGTTCGATGATGGGTTCTTTGGCTTGTTCGACTTCGCTCTGCGGAATGCTGGGCGACCCCAAACTGCTGCCCGGAGAATTCAACGATTTGAGCGACCTCATGCCGGTATCCGGCGTGCCCAGAAACAAGGTGTTGCTGTAAACAATCAGCACCGGCTCGCTGGATCGTAAAAAATCTCCCCACAAAGGATTCACTTCCTGCCGATCAATCAAACTGAAATCGCCTTGCTGCCCGTCCCCCAGCAATTCCCGCAACTCTTGATTTTTCGTTCGGTAGTTGAACGCCACTGCTCCCAGAACAATCGTCGCCAAGGCCAGCATCAGCACAGCCAGTCGCCAGCTTTTATGGGGAGCGGAAAGTGGCTGCGCCAGCGGCTGTCCTGCCGAAGTCAGTTCCATTTTGGACAGCGCCAGATCTTTCGATGCAGAGTCGCCGGTTCCACTCTTCAACAGTTCATCCGCCAAATTCGCCGCCGATTGGGCGACCAATGAATTTGTTCCGTTCGCCAGACGCTCTTCAACTCTCTGAGCCAGAGAAAAGACTGGCGTGTACTGGCCTTTCGGCAATTCAATGACGATCAAATCGTCTTTGCCTTCGGTGGCGTAATACTCCTGAAGTTTGGTTCGGAGCCTGCCCGCCTGCACCCGCACCACGGAATCAATTTTCGGATCAAAATCGCTGCCACGGCCAAAAACCTCCGTGGCAATGACATATTCCTTGAGTTGTTGCTCCTGACCACCCACAGACTTGTCCACGACAAACCGCAAAAATGCTCGCAGACTTTCGGAGCCATGAAGCGTGCGCCCGCCCAGAACTTTTTCCAATTGTGCGAGTTTGTCTTCTCTGGGGATCATTACCTGACCTGTCTGCCCAGCCACGCTCCCGCGAGCGTTACAGGCATCGTGTAACAATTGCGTAACCTACTGCAACATAAGGCATCAACGGAAAGTAACCGTATCATACGCTTCCGTAACTCCCAAATCTACTAGCAGTGAACTAATCTGCCGCCACGTCAAAATCAGTAGGATGCGTCGCTGAAGTTCAAAACAACGCTTTGCTGGGAAATTATAAAACTGACTGACCGGTATTTCCTGAGTTGATGGAAGGGCTTCTTCAACTCTACACAGCACGCACCAAGGCCGGATCGAATTTCCAAAAACAAAAAATAGATGTGCCCAGATTTGCTTTGAGGGCTTTGCTGAAAGGCTGGTTCCCCACCGAACGATTCGTTCGGCTGGCTGAAGTGTTTGTTTGGTCAGAGGGGAAAACGCCAATGTCACTCAAGCTGACCAACGAGCAGACAAGTTGTTTTAGCAAACAACCGCTGGCTGCCGTTTCCCCAACCATTGAACTACTTTTTGACTGAGCCTGATTGGCGGATTTTTTTCCCTCGGAAATGTCGCCTTTTGGGCGTTGTCATAGGAGGCTACCTAGTTATGAGGAAGAAAGAGATGCTTTCCCTCCTCGCGTTGAGTTTGCTGTTGTGCGCCATGGCCTTGCCCGGAAAGGTGTTCGGACAGGCCGTGTACGGCAGCATTTTCGGCACGGTGACCGATTCATCAGGCGCGGCTGTGGCCAAAGCCAAAGTGACGATCACCAACTCCGGCACCAACGTGAGCGAAACAACCGAAACAAACTCTTCAGGCAATTACAACCAGACCCGACTGATTCCTGGTTCGTATCGCGTGAAGATCGAAGCGCAAGGATTCAAAACGACCGTCATCGAAGTTTTGGTCAACGTTGACCGCGCAAGCGAAACCAACGTGGCATTGCAAACCGGGGCTGTCACCGAAGAAGTCACCATTTCGGCGGAATCTCCGCTGTTGAAAACCGATCGCGCCGACGTGGCCGTGACGTTTGAATCTCGTCAGGTGACCGACTTGCCGATTCTCGACCGCAATTTCACCAAATTCATTTTGCTGACGCCCGGCACGCAACAACTGCAATGGCAACACGCGGCCAGCGAAAACCCGCAAGGGTCAACGCAGATCATGGTCAACGGCCAGCATTTCAGCGGCACGGGATATCAGCTTGATGGAACGGAAAACCGCGACCCGATTCTGGGCATCATCGTCATCAATCCCAACTTCGAAGCCATCGGCGAAACCAAGATCACTTCGCAAAATTACGACGCGGAATTCGGTCAGGCCATCGCCGGAGTCGTTTCGGTTTCGACCAAATCCGGCACGAACGACATTCACGGTTCGGCCTTCCTCTTCCGCCAGAACGACGTGCTGCAAGCGCGCAATCCGTTTTCGCAATTCCAGAAAGATGCGCTGACCGGCAAATTCATTCCCGACACGCTCCGCAATCAATTCGGCGGTTCGATTGGCGGCCCGATTGTCAAAGATCGTTTCTTTTACTTCGGCGATTACCAGGGCACGCGCAGCAAAATCGGCGGTTCGCGGTTGTTGAGCGTTCCGACGGTGGCGGCTCGCACGGGCAATTTGAGCGCTTACGGCCAGCGGATTTTCGATCCAAACACGGGCGCGCCTGAAGTTCGCACGGAATTCGCTGGCGGAATCATTCCGACTAACCGGATTTCGACGCAGGCAACAAACATCCTGAAATTGATTCCACTGCCGAACGCTCCCGGGCGCGCCAACGGCACGCGCGACAATTACGTGGCATCGGGCAGCGAACCGTTCAACGGCGACACGTTCAACGTTCGCATTGACACCAAATTGACCGACAACCTGAACATGTTCGGTCGGTATAGCTTCGCCGATTTCGAACGCAACGGCCCGACGTCGTTTGGCACGGGCGGCGGCCCCGAACTGGTTTCGCTCGGCGGCAGTTCCAAAGTCCGCAATCAAAGCGTGGCGTATGGCTTTGACTACACCTGGAATTCGACGCTGGTGACGGATTTCCGTTTCGGATTCTTCCGTTACAAGGTGAATGTGCTGCCCTTCGACTTTGGCAAAAATACGGCCAATGATGTGGGCGTTCCGGGCTTGAACCTGGATCCGTTCAGTTCAGGTCTGTTCGCCGGATTCGTTGGCGGTCCGATTGGCGACTTCAACTTTGGTTCGGGCCTGGGCGTCAATCGTTGCAACTGCCCGCTGGATCAGGACGAAAACCAGTTCCAGTTCGTGACCAACACAACCAAGTTTTCCGGCAATCACACGTTCAAATTCGGCGTGGACGTTCGTCGCGCTTTCAATCTGCGTGTGCCGTCTGACGTGCATCGTTCGGGCGAATTGAGCTTCGCGCAAGAACGCACACGCGGCGCTGCGGGCGGAGGACTTGGACTGGCCACGTTCCTGCTCGGCGATGTGACCAACTTCGGACGTTACATCAGTTCCAGCACCGATGCGCGCGAACGCCAATGGCGTCATTTCTATTACGGTCAGGATAGCTGGCGCGTGAACCAGAAATTGACGCTCAATTACGGCGTCCGCATGGATGTCATCAATCCGCAATCCATCAACAAAGCCGGCAACGCCGGATTCCTGAGCCTGGAAACCGGGCAGATCAATGTCGTCGGAGTCGGCGGCAACGGACTGAACGGCAATGTTGAAAACAGCTACAACTTCGCGCCGCGCCTGAGCCTGGCGTACAAATTCACCGACAAGCTGGTGGTTCGCGCCGGATACGGACGCAGCTACGACATTGGGGTGTTCGGTTCGCTGTTCGGACATTCGGTGACGCAAAACCTGCCGGTGCTGGCCGTGCAGCGATTGAACGCACCGTCGAACTTCGACCGCGTGTTCACCCTGACGCAGGGCGCTCCGGCATTCACGGCGTTTTTCGGTTTGGACAACACACCGAAGAACGGCGGCAAGGCCAACACGTCGCTGCCATCGAGCGGCAAATTCTTCCTGCCGGACGGCGTCTTTGCGCGCGCATTGCCGGACAAACAACGGCTCCCCAGCGTGGATGCTTACAACGTGACCTTGCAGTACCAGTTGACCGACAAACTTTCGGTCGAAGCGGCTTACGTTGGCAACAAAGGCACGCACGTGTTTGCGGGCGACGGCCCGGACATTGACGCCAATCAGGCTCGGTTGGACGGTTTCGGCACCATTCCGCGTGATCAACGCCGACCGTTGTTCAACAAATTCGGCTGGACCCAGGGAATCGCATTTTTCTGCAATTGCGCCGACAACCGTTACGATTCGTTGCAATTGAAAGTCGAG
>JAEUQP010000835.1 GCA_016789645.1 Acidobacteriota bacterium
TTGCGCGTGCGCAAAGACCTGATGCCTTACGCCAACGACATCGTCACCGAAGAGTTGTACCGTTCCAGTCAGACGCTGTCGAATATCACCGGCGTACAAGTCCAGCCGAACAAAGCCATCGTCGGTAAAAACGCCTTTGCCCACGAAGCGGGCATTCACCAGCACGGCGTGCTGAAAAACCGCATCACCTACGAAATCATGACGCCCGAATCCGTCGGCGTGAAAACCAACAGCATCGTGCTGGGCAAACATTCCGGACGCCACGCGCTGGGCAAAAAGTACGAAGAGATGGGCTACAGTCTGACGCGACCTGATCTCGACAAAGCCTACAAGATGTTCACCAAGCTGGCCGACCAGAAGAAAGAAATTTTCGAAGAAGACCTGGTCGCCATTCTGCAAGACGGCTTCACGCAAATTCCCGAACGCTACAAACTGCGCGCGGTGCAGGCGACTGCCGGGACTTCCGCGCTGGCCACGGCGCTAGTCACCGTCAACGACACCAAAACAGACGAAACCGAAACCCAAACTTCTTCTGGCGACGGCCCGGTCAATGCCGTGTATCAGGCGATAGACAAGCTGACTGGAATGTCCGGCAACCTGTTGGATTATTCCGTCCGTTCCATCACGCAAGGCGCGGACGCCGTTGGCGAAGTCTTCGTCCACGTCGAATTCGAAGGAACCTCGTACACAGGCAAAGCCGCCAGCACGGACATTGTGGACGCCAGCGCGCGCGCTTATCTGAACGCCGTCAACAAAGCCCTGTACGCGCAGGAAAGAAGAAAGCACGTTCAAAACTGATTTATTCAAGAAGGAGATTTCATGCCGAATCCATCTGTTTATTTTGACATCACCGCCGACGGCAATCCGGTTGGCCGCATCGTGATGGAGTTGTTCGAAGACGTTGTTCCGAAGACCGCCGAAAACTTTCGCGCGCTATGCACGGGCGAGCATGGCTTTGGTTACAAAGGCAGCATTTTTCATCGCGTCATTCCGCAGTTCATGCTTCAGGGCGGCGATTTCACCAACTTCAACGGCACGGGCGGCAAATCCATTTACGGAAACAAGTTTGCTGACGAAAACTTCAAGCTCCGGCATGAGGGCCCGGGATTGCTTTCGATGGCCAATGCCGGACCGAATACCAACGGCTCGCAGTTTTTCATCACGACGGTTCCGTGTCCGTGGCTGGACGGCAAACACGTCGTGTTTGGCCGTGTAACCGAAGGCCTGGATGTGGTGAAAACCATTGAAAGTTATGGCTCGCAAAGCGGCAGAACCTCGAAAAAAGTAGAGATTGCGGACTGCGGCCAGTTGTGAAGCCGGCAGCCTGAACATCCCTGAACATCAATGCCGCCGAAATGGCGGAACGACAAAAGGAAATTCGATTATGGGAATGACAATTACCGAAAAAATTCTGGCGGCGCATAGCGGACGCGATTCAGTCGTACCGGGCGAGATCGTCAATGCCAAACTGGACTTGATCGTTTGCCACGACGTGACCACGCCGCCTGCCGTCCAGATGCTCAAGAAACTCGGCATCAACAAAGTCTTCGATCCGTCGAAGATTCTGGTCACGCCGGATCACTTCGTGCCGAACAAAGACATCAAGAGCGCGGAGCTTTCCAAACAACTCCGCGAATGGCGCATCGAGCAGGGGATCGAACGGTATTACGAAATCGGCAATCACGGAATTTGCCACGCCATCGCGCCCGAACAAGGCCATGTGCTGCCCGGCCAAACCATCGTTTGCGGCGATTCGCATACGACGACGATGGGCGCGCTCGGCACGTTTTCGAGCGGCGTCGGTTCGACTGACCTGGCCGCCGCGCTGGCGACCGGAGAACTCTGGTTCAAAGTGCCGGATAGCATGCTATTTGAATTGAATGGCGATCTGCCGTTTGGCGTGTATTCCAAAGACATCATCCTGTACATCATCTCGAAAATCGGCGTGGACGGCGCGCGTTACAAGGCGATGGAATATCGCGGCAGCGGATTGAAATCGCTGACGATGGAAGCCCGCTTCACCATCACCAACATGGCCATCGAAGCCGGCGGCAAAAGCGGCATCATGCCCGCCGACAGCATTGCCGAAGATTACGTTAAGGCGCGCACCAGCGAGTCTTACACGATTTACAACTCCGACGAAGACGCGAACTACTCCGAACGCTTCACGATCAATCTGAGCGAACTGGAACCGATTGTCGCGCTGCCCGACCTGCCGTCGAACGGCCGCTTCATCGGCGAAATCAAGCGCGAGAAGATGGATCAGGTTTACATAGGCTCCTGCACCAACGGCCGCATCGAAGACCTGCGCATCGCTGCGCAAATCTTCAAAGGCAACAAAGTCGCCGACGGCACGCGCGCCATCGTAGTTCCGGCGACGACCGAAGTCTGGAAGACCGCGATGAAAGAAGGCTTGCTGGAAATTTTCGCCGACGCCGGCTGCGTGGTTTCCACCGCGACTTGCGGCGCTTGTCTGGGCGGACACATGGGCGTGCTCGGTGCGGAAGAAAAATGCTTGTCCACGACCAATCGCAACTTCGTTGGACGAATGGGATCGCCGAAATCGAAAGTGTATTTGGCTTCGCCCGCGACGGCAGCGGCGACGGCCATCACCGGCACGATCACCGATCCGCGCGAGTTTTTGAAAAAGACTGCGGCAGCCGCCGCCTAATCGAGAGGGAAGGAAATGCCTGAATTACCAACCAATCTGAAAGGCTTCGCGCACGTGTATGACCGTGCGCACATCAACACGGACGAAATCATTCCGGCGCGGTACCTGAACGTTCACGAAGAAGCGGAACTGGCCAAGTACGCGATGGAAGACATTGATGTGGATTTCGTCAAACGCGTCAAACCCGGTGATTTCGTCATTGCAGGCGAGAATTTCGGCTGCGGCTCGTCGCGCGAACATGCCATCTGGGCGCTGCGCGGAGCGGGCATCAAAGTCGTCATCGCCGCTAATTATTCCCGCATCTTTTTCCGCAACGCGATCAACAATGGCTTTCTGGCGATTGAATGCCCGGAGGCATTGGGGATCGTTAAGAGCGGCGACCAACTTGAACTTGATTTGCTGGCCGGGAAGTTGCGCAACCTGAGCAATGGCCAGGAAGCGACTTTTGTGCCGATCAGCGATTTCGCGCGCGAACTGATCGAAGACGGCGGCTTGTTACCGCACATTCAAAAGAAGGCTGCCAAAGCCGCCTAAGACTGTTTGACGGAGCACAAAGATGGACGACAAAAAGTTGCTGATCTTGCGCGTGGCTTTAGGAGTGATCGGACTTGTTATTGCCGGTATCGGTCTTGGAATCAGCGCAAAAGGAGGGAAAGGTGGAACCTATACGTGGGTTGGAATTGGACTGACGTTTGTTTCGTCTTTTCTTCTGGCTTCCAGAGGCACTCAGAAAAAATGATGCGAGCCTGATCCGGCTTGGTCAAAATCAACATTGCAAAGATGAATTACAAAATTACAGTCCTTCCCGGCGACGGTATTGGCGTAGACGTAACGCGCGAAGCGGTCGCCTGTATGAAAACCATCGGCAAAAAGTTCGGTCACGACTTCGCCTTTGAAGAGCATTTGATGGGCGGATGCGCGCTCGACAAAGTCGGCGTGCCGTTGCCTGACGAAACTCTCAAAGCCGCGTTGGATTCGGACGCGGTGTTGCTCGGTGCAGTTGGCGGGCCGCAATACGATAACAATCCGCCGAAGCTGAAACCTGAAACAGGCTTGCTGGCGTTGCGCGCTGGTTTGGGCGTGTTTGCGAATTTGCGCCCGGCGTTTTTGCACGAAACCTTGATTGACGCTTCGCCGCTGAAAGCTGACATCGTGCGCGGAACGGATTTGTTGATCGTCCGCGAATTGATGGGCGGCGCGTATTTCGGGCAACCGCGCGAACTGACCGACGAACGCGGCTTGAACACAATGGCTTACACCGTGCCAGAAGTGGAACGCGTCGCGCGCGTGGCGTTTGAAGCGGCAAGACTTCGCCGCAAGAAACTTCACTCGATTGACAAAGCCAACGTGTTGGAAAGTTCGCAACTGTGGCGCAAAACCGTGGTTCGCTTGGCAGCGGAATATCCCGATGTGGAATTGCATCACGGTTACGTGGACGCCTGTGCAATGCAATTGGTCATGCGTCCGACGGATTACGACGTGATTGTCACAGAAAATCTGTTCGGCGACATTTTGAGCGATGAAGCTTCGGTGTTGACCGGCAGCATTGGCTTGTTGCCGTCGGCCAGCATCGGTGGCAAGGTCGGATTGTACGAACCGATTCACGGTTCCGCGCCGGATATTGCCGGAAAAGGCATTGCCAATCCGATTGGCACGATTGCTTCGGCGGCGATGCTGTTGCGGTATTCGTGCAAGCTGGAAACGGAAGCCCGCTTGCTGGAAGACGCCATCACCGCGACGCTCAAAGCCGGGTACGGCACGCCCGATTTGAAAGGGCAGCCGAACCGCGTGACGACCACGGAAATGGGCGATTTGATTCGCAAGTACGTCGAAAGCAACTGATTTGATTGGCGTCATAACGCAAAGTTATTCGCCAATAAAAACAATTAAGTAGCCGACAAAACGACGATGGTTTATAGTCCCCGCGCTTTTCCGAAAGCAGCGAACTTTCATCTTCCAATGAACTTTATGTCCAATCGTCGTTCACAACTCGTGCTTGAAATTCCGACTGACAAGCTTGGTGTGCGAGTCGTCCGACTTCTTAACGTAATCGTAATTAGCGTAATCGTAATCGTCGCTGTAGCGATTATTCCGGTACAACTCGCCGATTGGACAACCTGAAGATGCAAGACAAAGGTTGACGAAATTCCAAACCCCGGCGAGCCAGCAAAGCTTGCCGGGGTTTTCGACTTTATGACCGACTGCAAACAAACATTATTGAGGAATCTGTTATGAAAATGCGTGGAGCGCGTATCTTGCTCGAATCACTGCGGTGCGAAGGAGTCAAACACATCTTTGGCTATCCTGGCGGCGCAGTGCTGCACATTTACGACGAACTGGTGAAACACGCCGAAGACCTCGGCATCACTCATTATCTGGTACGGCACGAACAGGCTTCGCTGTTTGGCGCTGCCGGTTACGCGCAAGCGACCGGCAAAACCGGTGTGGCGCTGGTGACTTCCGGCCCTGGCGGAACCAACGCCGTGACAGGCATCGCCAATGCGTTTATGGATTCGCTGCCGCTGGTGGTTTTCACCGGACAGGTTCCGACGCATTTGATCGGCAACGACGCGTTTCAGGAAGCCGACCTGACCGGCATCACGCGTTCCTGCACCAAGCACAATTATCTGGTCAAAAAGGTGGAAGACTTGGCGCCGACGATCAAGGAAGCGTTTCACGTTGCTTCGACCGGACGCCCCGGCCCTGTGCTGGTGGATTTGCCCAAAGACATGACTGCTCAGGAAATCGAATTCAGTTATCCCGAAACCATTGAGGTGCGCAGTTACAAGCCGCAAGTTCACGGTGACCCAAAAGCCGTTCGCAAGGCGGTCAGTGCAATGATTCGAGCCGAACGCCCGGTGTTATACATCGGCGGCGGAGCGCACGCCGCGGGCGCGTACGAAGAAGTGAAGCAGTTGGCGGAAAAATTGAATTTGCCGACGACCTGCACGTTGATGGGATTGGGCGCGTTTCCGGCTTCGCATCCGCTGAGTCTGGGAATGCTGGGCATGCATGGCGGTTACTGGACGAACATGGCCGTCAACAATTGCGATTTGCTGATTTCCATCGGCGCGCGTTTTGACGACCGTGTGACAGGCAAGATCAGCGAATTCGCACGCGGCGCGAAATTCATTCACGTGGATATTGATGCTTCCTGCATTGGAAAGAACGTTCGCTGCGATTATCCAGTGGTGGGCGATGCGAAAACCGTTGGGCAGCAAATGCTGCAAGAACTGGAAGAGCAATTGGCCGCTGGAGAAAAAATCGCTTCCAAAGCGGCCTGGCACGATCAGATTGCCGCCTGGAAAAAGCAACATCCGTTTTGGTGGAAGGAAGAAGGCGAGGTCATCAAGCCGCAATATGTCATTGAAGAATTGCACCGTATTACCAAAGGCCAGGCCGTCGTTTCTGCCGACGTTGGCCAACATCAAATGTGGACGGCGCAGCTTTATGGCTTCGACACGCCGAAGAACTGGTTGAATTCCGGTGGGCTGGGAGCAATGGGGTACGGATTCCCGGCGGCGGTTGGAGCGGCGGTTGCGCGACCAAACGATCTTTGCGTGGCAGTGGTCGGCGACGGCGGATTCCAGATGGTATTGAACGAATTGGCGACCGTGAAGCAGTACAACATTCCGGTCAAGATTCTGCTGATCAACAATGGCTTTTTGGGAATGGTGCGCCAGTGGCAGGAACAGTTTTACGAGCATCGGTATTCGCACAGCAACATCGAAGTCCAGCCCGATTTCGTCAAGCTGGCAGATTCGTACGGAGTTGCCGCTTTCCGCGCCACGAAGATGAGCGAAGTCAGTCACACGCTGGAAAAGGCGCTGAACACGCCCGGCCCTGTGTTGATCGAAATGAAAGTCGCGCGCGAAGAAAACGTCTTTCCGATTGTGCCTGCCGGTGCGGCGCTGAAGGACATGATTCTGCAATGAACAATTGACAATTGATCATTGATGATGGCGTTTTCGTCGTTCTCCCAACGATCAATTGTCAATTATCAACCACCAATTACCATGAGACATACAATTTCACTTTTAGTCGAAAACGAATACGGCATGCTGACGCGCGTGGCTGGATTGTTCAGCGCGCGCGGGTATCAGATAGACACGCTGAACGTCGCGCCGACGCTGGAAGAAGGCGTTTCGCGTATGACGATCACCACGCACGGCAACGATCACGTCATTCAACAAATCCTGCAGCAATCGCATAAGCTCATCAAAGTCATTGAAGTCACGGATATGACCGCGTCGCCCCATGTTGAACGCGAAATGGTCATGCTGACGGTTAACGCGCATCAAGGGGAACAGCGCCAGGAAGTGTTGAGTCTGGTTGAAATTTTCCGCGCCAAAGTCGTGGATGTGAATCCGGACTCGTTCATTTTGGAAATGACCGGCAACGCGGAGAAGGTCAACGCCTTTATCGAATTGCTGAAACCGATTGGCATCACCGACATCGTTCGCACTGGCCCGGTGGCGATGACGCGCGTTGCTCACGTCAAAGCGCAGCGATTGAAGGACGAAGACGAAGAATTTTCTGAATTAACACTCAATGAAAAGGTATAAGGTTTCAGGTGTGAAGTTTCAGGTTCGCCCCCTCACACCTGTCATCTGTGACCTGTCACCTCAAGGAGAACAATGAACATCTATTACGACAAAGACGCCGATCCGAAATACCTGGCGGGCAAACGCATCGCCATCATCGGCTACGGCTCACAAGGCTTCGGCCATTCCAACAATCTGAAAGACAGCGGCTGCGACGTGATTGTCGGCTTGCGTCCGGACAGTCCATCGGTTGCCAAAGCGCAAAGCGCCGGGTTGGAAGTTCTGCCGGTGGCCGATGCCGCCGAACGCGCGGACATCATCATGCTGCTGACGCCGGATGAACTGACGCCGGGCATTTACAAACGCGACATCGAACCGCATCTCAAGGCTGGCAAATATCTGGCCGTCGCGCATGGCTTTTCGATTCACTTCAAAAAGATCGTTCCGCCCGCGGATGTCAACGTGTTTATGGTGGCGCCGAAAGGCCCCGGCCATCTGGTGCGCCGCGAATATGAAAAGGGCGCAGGCGTGCCTTGCCTGATCGCGGTGGCACAAGACCCCAGCGGCGACACCAAACAAGTGGCGCTGGCGTATGCATCGGCTATCGGTGGAGGCCGCGCAGGCATCATCGAAACCACGTTTAAGGAAGAGACCGAAACCGACCTCTTCGGCGAACAATCTGTGCTGTGCGGCGGCGTGACAGCGTTGATCCAGGCCGGATTTGAAACGCTGGTCGAAGCGGGCTACGCGCCGGAAATGGCCTATTTCGAATGCCTGCATGAAATGAAGCTGATTGTGGATTTGATGTACGAAGGCGGCATTTCGACCATGCGCTATTCGATTTCCAACACCGCCGAATACGGCGATTTGACGCGCGGCAAGCGTGTCATCGGCCCGGAAGTCAAACAGCGCATGAAAGAAATCCTCGGCGAAATTCAGTCCGGCCAGTTCGCCGACGAATGGATGGCCGAAGCCGAATCGGGCAAACCGAACTTCACGCGATTGGTGGAATCCGAAAAGAAACACCAGATCGAAGAAGTCGGCTCACAGCTCCGTGGTTTGATGCCCTGGTTGGCCTCGAACAAGATCGTGGACAAGGCGAAAAACTAGGCATCCACTTTTTGAACTGAATGGAGGCGCGGAGTGGGGTGATGGCCGCCACTCCGCGATTGATTTATGGGACAAGTTCATACGCAAATGACAATTGTAAATCGCGCAGACGAAGTGCGTGCAATTGATGGGACTATTTCTCCTGATCAGATTCGCAAAGTAACACTGACGAATGTATTGGCAGATAGTGGAGCGATGATGCTCTCGTTGCCGATTCGTGTCATTGAGCAGCTTGGTCTGGCTCCGCTTAAGGAAGTGTTGGCTTCCACTGCCGCCGGCTATCAACGCACGCGTGTGTTTCAGGATGCCAAAGTCTCAATAGGTGACCGGGTCGGTGTTTTTCAGTGTTTGGAATTGCCGGGCGGGGATAATCCTTTGCTGGGCGTGATTCCAATGGAAGAACTTGGGTTGGAACTTGATCTGCAAAAGCAGGAACTCAAACTGTTGCCGATGGAGCCGGGGAATTCTTATCTTCTGGCTTATGGCCATTCGATTCATAACCTTGAAGGGGCTCCGCTCGATGTAAGCGAAATGAGAGAGAGTCAGCAATGAAAGACAATTGGGTAGAAATTTACGACACGACGTTGCGCGATGGCGCGCAGGGCGAAGGGCTGGCCTACACGGTTGAAGACAAGATCAAGATTGCGCGCGCGCTGGATGAAATCGGCGTGACGTACATCGAAGGCGGTTGGCCGGGCGCAAATCCGAAAGACGTCGAATTTTTCGAGCGCGCCAAATCTGTGCAACTGAACAACGCCGTCTTTGCCGCGTTCGGCAGCACCCGCCGAGCCAATGGAATGGCGGCGGATGACACCGTGGTGCAAGGCTTGTTGGCGGCGCAAACGCCTGTCGTGACGATCTTCGGCAAATCCTGGGACTTTCACGTGGATGTCGCGCTGAAAACCACGCTGGAAGAAAATTTGCGAATGATTGCCGATACGGTCAGCCATTTGAAATCCTGCGGGCGTCGCGTGCTGTACGATGCCGAACATTTCTTCGACGGGTTTCGCGCCAATGCCGAATACGCGCTGGATACGCTTGCCGCCGCCGCGCAAGCCGGAGCCGAAACCATCATTTTGTGCGACACCAACGGCGGACGTTTGCCGGAAGAAATCGCCGATGCCGTGGCGCTGGTTTGCAAACGCATTCCGAACGTCCGCGTCGGCATTCATTGCCACAACGACAGCGAACTGGCCGTTGCCAATTCGCTGGCGGCGGTCGAAGCCGGAGCCACGCACGTGCAAGGCGTGATGAACGGTTACGGCGAACGCTGCGGAAATGCCAATCTGTGTTCGATCATTCCGAATCTGGAATTGAAAATGAATCGCCGCTGTTTGCCGGACGGCAAACTGAAACTGCTGACGCATACCAGCCGTTACATCAACGAAGTCGCCAATCTGGTTCCGAACGAACGCGCGGCTTATGTTGGCCGTAGCGCCTTTGCGCACAAAGGTGGCATCCACGTTTCCGCCATCAGCAAAGCCAAAGAAACTTACGAACACATCAATCCCGAAGATGTGGGAAACGAAACG
The DNA here is from genome assembly GCA_016789645.1 of Acidobacteriota bacterium. Taxonomy (GTDB): domain Bacteria; phylum Acidobacteriota; class Blastocatellia; order RBC074; family RBC074; genus RBC074. Next base: position 9,858 of record JAEUQP010000835.1, read on the forward strand.
CGCGTATTGGTCAGCGATCAATCCGGCGTCAGCAACATCCGTTTCAAATCCGATGACATTGGCGAAGAGTTCACGAAAAATCCCGAAGCCGCTCGGCGGTTGCTGGCTCAATTGAAGACGCTGGAATTTGAGGGGTATTCATTCGAAGACGCGGAAGCTTCGTTCAAGTTGCTGGCGTGGAGCGCGCTCGGTCGTCGC
>JAEUQP010000949.1 GCA_016789645.1 Acidobacteriota bacterium
CCCCGGCGGACATAGCTACGGCGCGTTTGGCTTGCCTTCGCCCATCCACGCCATGGGACGAGCCATCGAAAAAATCTCCCGCTTCGAAGTTCCCAAACAACCCAAGACCACGTTCAACGTCGGCAAAATCGAAGGCGGCACGTCGGTCAATTCCATCGCGCATACTTCGTGGATGGAAGTGGACATGCGTTCGGTTAACGCGGCGGAATTGGACAAGCTGGAAGCACAGTTCAAACGCGCCGTGCAGCAAGCCGTGGACGAAGAAAACCGCGCGCGTCCGCACCAAGTGCCGATCACTGTGGAATTGAAAATCGTCAGCCAACGTCCGGCAGGGGTTCAATCGCCGGATTCCGCCATCGTCAAAACCGCTCTGGCTGCCGGAGCCTCGCTGGGATTTACCCCAAAGCTCGGCGCAAGCAGCACCGATTCCAACATTCCGATCAGTTTGAACATTCCCGCCATCACCATTGACGGCGGTGGCGATGGCAAAGGCGCGCATTCGCTGGACGAGTTTTTCGACACGACGAACAGCCATCTGGGCACGCAGTGGGCGCTGTTGATTGCTTTGGGAATTGTGGGAGTGAAGTGATGCGAGCCATTTTGCAAAGAGTCACTCGCGGCAAAGTCACCGTCGAACATCAAATCACGGGCGAAATCGGCAACGGGTTTGTCGTTTTGTTGGGCGTAGGCGCTAACGACACCGCCGCCGAAGTCGAATTGCTGGCCAACAAAATCGCCAACCTGCGCGTGTTTGCCGACGGCGAAGGCAAATTCAATTTGTCCGCTCTGGATGTGAGAGCCGAGATGTTGGTGGTGTCGCAATTCACGCTCTTTGCCGATTGTCGCAAAGGTCGTCGTCCGAGTTTCACCGACGCTGCTCGCCCGGAACTGGCCGTTCCATTGTATGAGTTGTTCGTCGAACGATTGCGAGCGATGGGGTTCAAAGTCGAAACCGGCGTCTTTCAAGCCGACATGCTGGTCGAAATTCACAACTCCGGACCGGTGACGATCTGGCTGGACACGGAGGAACTAAACCGAGGCAAGGAGTAATAAAACAGGATTGACATGATTTTTTCAGGATGAGCGAGATTCCTTCCTAACCGAAACAACCTCTGCCTGGAAGCTCTTGTAAATCCTGCCCGAAAATCTTGTGAATCCTGTCGGGGAAAAAATCCTTTGGATTGCTTGCCCTGATTCAGTACGCCCAAAAGCCGCGCGCGAAGGCGCTGATAAATAAGGCCAGATACAACAGCGACCAAACCGTCAAGATGATTTCCCAGACGCGCCCTTTGGCGGCCAATTGCGCGAACAGCAAATGCAGCGGAAACATCACCAACGTGTAGCGCGGCACGCTGGCAATGAACGTGACGCTGGTGACGATCAACCAGTTCAACGTCATCCACACGCTGTACACCGGACGCAGCCTGAACCACGAAACAATCACGCCGACCAATCCCAACGCGATGAAGGTCAGTTCCTGTCGCCCGCTCATTTCCGCCGCCGCCGGATTGTGGCCAAGCGCGCCGATGGTTTGTTGAATGCCCAGCCACGGCCAGCCCATCGCAATGTAAAAGCTTTCGCGCCGAATCTGAACGAATGCGAACGGATCGCCGGCTTCGCGCACGTTGATCCACAGATACACGCCAAAGCCGCTGGCCACGAACAGAATCCACAACCATTGCCATTGCCAACGGCGAGTTGCGCGGTATTGCGTCAACGCTTCCACCGCCAATGTCGGCATCAGCAAAATGCCCGGCCCGCGCGCCATACACGCCAGCGCGCCCAGACATCCGGCCAACGGCCAATCCTGTTTTCGCGCTGCCAGCAAACATCCCAGCGCCAGAGCCAGAAACAGGCTTTCGGTGTATCCGATGTGCAGGAAATAGCTGGTGGGAAAAATGAACAGAAACCACACGGTTCGTTCGGCAAGTTTTGGCGAATAATCCAGTGCAATCAATCGGAACAGCAACAATCCGACCAACAGCGACGCCACCGTCGAAATCAAAAATGCGCTGAGCAGAAAATCCCCCGTAACGCGTGCGACCAGACTGATGCACCACGGGTACAGCGGATAAAACACCATCATCGGACGCATTTCGCCGGTGGCGCTGTATCCAAACTCGGCCAGCTTCAAATAATTCACTGCGTCCCAGCGGTTCCACACTTCCAACCAGCCGCGCCATCCGCCAACCGGTTTGTCCGCCCACACATGAAAGCTCTGCACGGCAAAGAGCATGCACACGGCCTTGATCGCCAGCACCATTCCCACCAGCCGCGCATCGCGCCGCATTTGCGGTGTCAACC
>JAEUQP010000956.1 GCA_016789645.1 Acidobacteriota bacterium
GCTTTCTTCTTCATAGATCAGCTTTTCGCTCATATCCGCCCCTTTCCGTCTTTTCCGTTATTTCCGTTTGTTCCGTAGTTTCTATTCTCCTCCTGCTAATAGATACAAAATAGCCATGCGCACTGCCACGCCGTTTTCGACCTGATCCAGAATCAGCGATGAACTTCCATCAGCCACATCGGAATCAATTTCGACTCCACGATTGATCGGGCCGGGGTGGAGCACAATCGCATCCGGTTTGGCCATCGCCAGCCGTCGTTTGTTCAATCCGAAATGAATCGAGTATTCGCGCAGAGAAGGGAAGAAACCTCCGCTTTGTCGCTCCATCTGAATGCGCAGCATCATTACTACGTCGGCGTCGGCGACGGCTTCTTCGATGGAATCGGCAAAGCGAATTGAACCGTTAGCGGGCGGAATCAGTTTGTCCAATCCGAACGGCAGCAAGGTTCGTGGCCCGGCCAGCACAACGTGAGCGCCGAGCTTTGTCAGCAGATGCGCGTTCGAGCGGGCTACGCGGCTGTGCAACACGTCGCCGATGATGGCGACTTTCAACCCGGCCAGACGGCCTTTGGCGTGGCGAATGGTCAGCGCATCCAGCAAGGCTTGCGTCGGATGTTCGTGCGCTCCGTCGCCGGCGTTGATGACTCCGGCTTTGACGATTTTGGCAATTTGGTGTGGCGCGCCCGACGAAGAATGGCGGATGACAATCGCGTCGGGAGCCATTGCTTGCAGATTCAGCGCGGTGTCCACCAGCGTTTCGCCTTTGATCACGCTGGAAGTCGAAGCCGAGATGTTGACGGCGTCGGCGGACAATCGTTTGGCGGCGATTTCAAAACTGGTGCGCGTGCGTGTCGAAGCTTCGAAGAAAAGATTGATGACGGTTTTGCCGCGCAGCGTAGGGACTTTTTTGATTTGGCGCGAATTGACGTCTCGAAACGTCACGGCTGTGTCGAGGATCAAATTGATCTCTTCGACGGAAAGGTCTGCGATTCCTAAAAGGTCTTTGCGGTGTAACGGCATTGAGTTTAAATTTTGAATTTTTGATTCTGGATTTTGAATTGGTTCACGTCAGCGCCGAAAAATCCAAAATCCAAAATCCAGAATTCAAAATTATTTTGGTTCGACTAAAAGCACCTGCTCGGTGTCGTCAAATTCCGGCAGCATGACTTTGATGATTTCGGCTTCGGTGGTGGTGACGTGTTTGCCGACGTAATCGGCCTGGATCGGCAATTCGCGCCAGCCGCGATCAATCAACACTGCCAGTTGCACACGGCGCGGACGGCCAAAATCAATCAGTTCATCCATCGCCGCGCGGATCGTGCGTCCGGTGTACAGCACATCGTCTACCAGAATGATCGTTTTGCCGGTGATGTTCGCGGGCAATTCGGTTTTGTTGATGACGGGGCGGTCGGCCACCGTCGTCAGGTCGTCGCGGTACAGCGTGATGTCCAACGTGCCGCGAGCGACATCCACGCCGTCCATTTCTTTGATCTTTGCCGCGATGGTGTCCGCCAGCGGAACGCCTCGGCGATGAATGCCAACCAGCAACACGTTGGTCAGGTCGGGATTGTTTTCGACAATCTGCGAAGCGATGCGCGCCATGACGCGGTTCATGTCTCCGGCAGTCATGACGACGGCTTTTTGTATGAATTCCATGTGGTTCACCTCTGAAGGGAAGAATCGGTCGCGAGCGTTTGAAAGCAGGCGCGGACTATAGCACCGCTTGTAATTTCTTGGCCAGTTCCAGTTGAAACGCGCGGATGCGACGAGCGTTCGTTCCCAAATCGCCCTTTCCGACGCGCGATTTCGATCGCATGTTGACGACGGTGGATGCGCCTTCGCTGGTGATGGTGATGGTCACGTCGTCTTTGAATTTGAACAGTCGCGTGGTGGCCACGGCCTCGATGATGCCTTGTTCCGGCTTGCTTTCGCGGATTTCCCAACCTTGCGCTTGCGAAACTTCCAGCGCGGCGGCAAAGACCTTTTCCGGTGGTTGGGTAAATCGCTGGGGTTGCAAATCGGCGTATTGAGGCGTCGCTCCGGTTTTGACATCGTTGATGCGCGGCCAGATCAGTCCCAGCAAAAACGGGGAACCAGCCAGAACGATGATCCCAATGAGAACGAAGGGGAAAATTTTGTTCAGCGTCATAAGTTTGATTTTGGTTGAAAGCAGGAT
>JAEUQP010001033.1 GCA_016789645.1 Acidobacteriota bacterium
AAAGGATGGCCTCCTCATGAAAAGAAAATGGTTTACCCACACCCTGTTCGCAATCAGCGGATTGCTGTTGGTTGTCGTTGTGGCATTTCAACGTGTTGAACGTTGGATCGCGAAACCTTCGTTGGCCGCGGTCAAAGCTCCTGCAATCCAGTCACCCAAGAAATTTTCCCTGCATACAGCCCGGCGAGGCCACACGATGACGGCGTTACCCGACGGTCGTGTTGTCATTATTGGCGGCGAAAACGAGAGTGGCGCAATTGCCGAAACGGAAATCCTGGATTCCTCCGCCGGATCGTTGGCAGTCATTTCGCATTCTCTGACAACACGCAGCCGCCATTCGGCAACTCTGCTCAGTGATGGGCGTGTGCTGGTCGTTGGCGGAACCTCGCAAAGCAAGTTGTTGAACTCCACAGAATGGTTCGATCCGGCGACCGGTGAATTCAGCGCCGGGCCGCGATTAAATCACGCTCGCGCAGGTCACGCTGCGACCGAACTGGCGGATGGGCGCGTGTTGGTCACAGGGGGAAATGCCGAAGGCTACGCGGAAATTTTTGACCCTTTAGCAGGGCGGTTCACGCAGTTGCGGGCAAAACTGGAAGACAAGCCGAGTTTTCACAGCGCCGTTTTATTGGCGGATGGCAACGTTCTGGTGGTTGGTGGCGTTGCTCAGGATGGCCACTGGCTACGGTCAGCGCAGTTGTTCGATGCGTCGGCAATGAAGTTTGCGCCGGTCGCCGAAAAGATGTGGATCAAACGCGTTCAACCGGCGATGCGATTGTTGCCTGACGGAAAGGTGCAGGTGATCGGCGGCGATTACGACGGCACGATGGAAGTGTACGATCCCGCCAGAAATTCTTTCCGAGGCGCAGCCCATTTGTTGCCGACCGCAGACATATTTCCGGCGGCAAATGTCATGACCGCGCAAACGCACAAAGCCTTGATTGACGGATTGACTCCGCCGGGCGCGATGGAAAAAAACGCGGCAGGCAAATCCATGGTGGCGTATTCGCCGGAAGTGGAAGCGGCGATGAATTCGGTGGACGATTCGATTGATCGCACCGATTACGCGACAGTGGAAATCGCCGGACGCAATCAAACCGTTATTGCAGGCGGTTTGACCAAAGACGGCCAACTAACGAAATCCGTGGTTGTGTTGCCCAGTTCCAACGCCGAGTTAAGCTCCGACAAAGTGGAATATCAGCCGGGCGAAACTCCTTTTCTGAGAAGTTCGGGCTGGCAATCCGAAGAGCGCGTGCAAATTGTTCGACAAAACGCGCGCCCGGATCACAAGCGGCAAATTTTCAGCGCTGTTGCCGACGACCGAGGCAACATCAGTCTTTCGCTGCCTGCTGCCAGTTACGCCGATGGGATGACTTACACCGTAACGGCAATGGGGGAATCCTCAGGCCGCGTGGCGCAAACCGTGTATTCCGAAGCCAGAGACCTTTCCCGCGCGCCCAATGGCCCAACCAAGATCACTTATTCCTTCCCGCTGTCGTTTCGCGATGGCAGCGTCGAAACCGACGCCGGAATCTGGATTTGGGAAGTCGCTTCTGGTGGGCCTGTGGAACCGTCTCGCCCGCCTGCGTCGCCATTTGTCGCGCCAGACAGCGGATTTACCCAACGGATCAACTTTGATTCGGTGGTAGGGAAATCCTGTCTTGGCATTCCCAGTTCCTTTTGCAGGCTTCCCAGTGGAGTTGATGTGAAATTGAAGCAGGGAAGTTTTCTGGAAATCGGAGGCAGTGTCGAAGGCAGTCTGGATTCGACGGCATACACGGCAAAAGCGTTCATCAAAGAAAAGCTGAACACGGATTTGCAATTTGATATTTCGGCGGTCGGCACATTCGATTTGGCAGCGGTTACGCTTCCTGGTACCGGCGCGACGATCAATGCCTCGCTGGGGGGATCAATCATTGGAGCCAGTCTGGATTTTGGAGTCAAAGCAAAGCTGAAGCTGCAATTCAATCCGCCGGGAACCACGTTCGTGACCGGGTTCAAGCTCAACGAAGAAGCGCAGATTGGCGTGGAAGCTGACACCAGTGGCATTCGCCCGATTCTCAGCGCCGAAAACCCCAGCTTTACCCCGGTGTTCACTGTCACAAGCTCAAACGGCGGGTGCATTATCCTGACGTTGGGGCCAGAGGTGAGTATTTCGGCCAATCTGACGTGCATTACTGTCAGTGCCAACACCAGCATTTACACCTTTGCCAAAGCCTGTTTGACGTATTCCAATAACCCGGCTTGCCGGGCGCGTTTGTTCACGGTTGATGTTGGGATCGCAGGGGCAGTAGGAGCGGGCATAGACCTTTGCTCCACCTTCACAGGGGTTAGTTACAGCTTCAGCCCACCGGATTACATTTTTGGCCAATACAACATCTATAAGGACGGGCCTGTGCTGGAGGGCGCGGACACAGAGAAGCCAACTATGGTGATTATCGGGGACATAGAGACCTTTACGAGTGAAGGAAAATGTTCAGTGGGGATTGGCTATCCGCTTCCTCTAGTCAGTGATAATTGTTCGGGCATCAAGGAAGGATCATTGGAATGCACGCCTCCACCGGGCACACTGTTTCCAATCGGCTCGACCACTGTGACTTGCAGCGTCAGCGATAACTTTAACAACATCACGACAAAATCCTTCCAGGTTATTGTTAGAGACGGAGATAGTCCCGTGTTGCAGGGTTGCGTCGCCAATATCGTTCAGGACGCCGATCCAGGGAAATGCTCCGCTGTGGTGAACTTTACTTTGCCAACAGCGACGGATAGCTGCACCCCCACCAGTGTTTTTAGTTCGATAGATTCCGGCTCGACGTTTCCCATCGGCACGACCACCGTTACCGTAACGGCGTTTGACAGAGCGCGAAACACGGCTACCTGCAAGTTCACCGTGACCGTCGTTGACCGGCAAGGACCTACTTTCAACTCCTGTCCGGCGAACATCACTGTGCCAACAGAGCGGGGAAAATGTTCGGCGGTGGTCAATTTCAACCTGCCGACGGCAACCGATAATTGCGGCGGAGACGTTGTGGTCACCAGTTCCATCCAATCGGGCGCAACTTTCCCGGCAGGAACAACTCCGGTGGTTGTCACGGCGATGGATGCGGCAGGAAACAAAACCACCTGTACGTTCAACGTGATCGTGGAAGATAAAGAAGCGCCGACCATAACCTGCCCGCCCAATGTCACCGTGGAAACCGATCCGGGGAAATGTTCGGCGGTGGTCAATTACGGCCTGGTGACAATCGCGGCAAATAACTGCCCTGATGGTGTCACCACCACTCTTTCTCATGCATCGGGTTCGACCTTTCCGGTAGGCACGACAACCGTAACGGCCACGTTGTCCGACTCAAGTGGTAACAGCGCATCGTGCAGCTTCACGGTGACGGTGGTTGATAAACAAGGGCCGACGATTGCTTGTCCTGCCAACATCACCCAGTTCGTGGAGCCTGGACAATGTTCGGCAGTGGTCAGGTTCGCTCCGACAGCGACCGACGGTTGCGGGGTCGCTTCGGTGACTACCTCGATTCAATCGGGCGCAAGATTTCCGATTGGCACAACTCCGGTAACCGTGACGGCGACGGACACCGCAGGCAACCAGAGCACGTGTACTTTCACTGTGACAATCGTTGATAACGAAGCTCCGGTGTTGGCTTGTCCGGCCAACATTGTGCAATCCGCTGATCGTGGACAATGTTTTGCCGTGGTCAGGTTTGCTCTGCCCGCAGCGACAGACAATTGCTCCGGGGTTACGGTGACAAGCTCAATTCCGTCGGCCTCGGTTTTTCAGAAGGGAACGACTCCGGTGACGGTGACTGCCACGGATGAAGCGGGAAACAAGACAACGTGTACGTTCACGGTGACCGTGGTTGACAACGAATTGCCTGTTTTGAATTCGTGTCCGACCAACATCACGCGATCCACTGACCCCGGGCAATGTGCCGCCGTGGTCAGGTTCAGTTTGCCAACAGCAACAGACAATTGCCCCGGAGTGACTGTTACAAGCTCGATTCCATCCGGTTCGATCTTTGCGAAAGGGACAACCACCGTCACTGTCACAGCGACAGATGCATCCGGCAACAAGGTCGCTTGTTCATTCACTGTCACCGTA
>JAEUQP010000967.1 GCA_016789645.1 Acidobacteriota bacterium
CAGCCTCGACGCCAATCAGGTCAATCTGAGCGGCGCATTGAAAGCGGCGCAGATCATGCAATCCTCCGGGATGAAAGCTGTCCGGCTCGACCAGATGTCACAGATCGTCAGCACATTGAGTCGTGATCTGGCGCGGCGTACCGAGTTGGCGATGAGCCTCAGATACTGAACTCAAATCCATTCAGCGTTATGACCAAGAAATCTGAAAAGCTGCTGGAGAGACACGATGCGCTGATCAATGAACCCATTCATACGACCGCTGTTTACACCTACGACGATGCGGTTGTCCTGACGAAATCCAGCTACGACACCATCTGCCGCGCTGTGCTGAGCGGCCATCTCAAAGCCAGCGGTAACGGAACCTATCGTGTCATTCTCGGCGAGTGGCTGTTGGAATGGGTAAAGGCGGGATGTCTGACCGGTCGCAATAAATCGGACGTACACATCAACGGCCAGGAACCGCAAGCAGCGTAAGCAGATCATCAATTTTCAAGGCATCGCGCAACCCGCGCAGGATTTCCAAGCCATACTGCTTGACCACTTCAGCGTCTTGCCCTGGCAGCGGCGCGAACAAACCTTTCAGCGTCTCTGGTGTAACATTCAAATATCGCTTCCATTCTTCGGATGCATGGCCGCTGGCTTGCAGCGCAACTGCCGGTGGAACTCCGGCGAGAATTGCCCGCGTCACAAAGGCGTGCCGGAAATCGTGCTTGTTGAGATTTTTGACGCCCGCCAGCTTACAGGCAGTTCTGAACGAGCGTTTCACTTCTTTCAAACCGCCGAAGACCAGATCGCTTTCTTCATTGCAACTTCGCAGTTCGATCAGTGTCGTTAAGACCCGTGTCGTCATCGGAACAGACCGCGCGCGATTTGTCTTGGCGTTAAAAGCCCTCACCTTAATTTGCTTTTGCTCGAAGTTCGTGTCGGCCCAGCCCAGCGTCAGCAGTTCATTCATGCGAAGTCCTGTATCTGCGGCCACGATCAAAATCGGCTTCAGATGGGCGCGATCACCGGTGCAAACCGAAAGCAACGCCAACTCCTCGCCGAAGCCCGGCACGCGTTCGCGCTTGTTTTCGGCGGCTTTTTCGATCAGCGGCCGGCCAGACTTGATGTTGAATGGATTCTCACTGAGCAGTTTGTTGGCGACGGCATAATTCAGCACCGTGCGGAAAAATTCCAATTCGCGATTTACAGCGGCAATCGTGCGTTCACGCTTGGCATAAGTTTTCGTCTGAAGCCTCTTCAGCTTGTATTGCTCAATATCCGCGTGCCTAATGTCGGCCAGTTTTCGCCGTCCGAAATGTTCCGTCAGGGCTTTTAGAAAGGCCTTTGGCGCACTCAACTCTCTTCTTCCGGCAACCTTTTTCTCACCGGCATATTGCGCCGGAATCAGCCGCTCATTCTTGAACCGTTCAGCCAGATCAGCAAACGTCATTTTGCCAGGCTCAAATGACACTTCGCCCTTCTGCTCATATTCCTCAATCATCTTCCGCAGTTTTCGTGCGGCTTCAGCCTTTGTGTCAGCGTAGCGTTTCAGATTTCGCTGCTTTCCCGTTTTCGGATCAACAGGAGAAAATCGGGCTGCCCATTTCTGGCGCGATTTGTCGAAGTAGGTGTAACCAGTAGATGTCTTCATATGCTGCCTCGTCGAAAGCCGAATGGTGCCGACAGCTTTCTTCTTCAAGACATGCAATTGGCGGACATCCTGTAAGCTTGTTAGACGCAAACGGGTAAAAAGAATGATTCGACTGAATTAAAATCGCGGCGTGTTTCGGGCAAGGGGCATGCAAAGATTTGTCTTGTCCACCAAACAAAGTTTGAAGTGCGGCCGCTTACTAACAGTGTTATGACAAGCCTGCAAATCGCTCAATTCCGCCACGCCAGGCATTACCGAAATCTGCTTCGCGGGCTGAACAAACTCTACAAAGAAGGCGGGCTGGCCTTAAACGCTGGACTGGATCGGTTCGACCTTGAACTGGCAAATATCCAGGCGGCGCAAGCCTGGGCTGGTTCGCAAGCTGATGGCAACGATGAGGCGGCAGCGGTCTGTAGCAGCTTTCCGCGTGCGGGCGCGTCTTTGCTCAGCCTGCGATTGCCGGCGGCTGTACGCCTGCAATGGATTGAGCGCGGATTGGCAAGCGCCCAGCGATTGGGGCAACGACAGGCAGAGAGTTATCACTTGATGGACCTGGGACTGGTCTACGCCGCGCGCGGCGAAATCAGACGAGCCGTGGAATTCCACGAACAGGCGCTAAAGATTCAACGCGAGTTGAGCGACCGGCTGGGTGAAAGCGCAACGCTCGGCAATCTGGGCAATGCGTATGTGCGTTTGAAAGAACCGCGACGCGCCATCGAATTCTACGAACAGGTGCTGGCCTACTACCGCGAAACCGGCGAACAGCGCGGCGAAGCCTATGCGCTTAATAATCTCGGCGTCGCCTACACCGATCTCGACGAATTTGCTCGCGCCATCGAATATCTCGAACAGGCACTGACCGCACAACGAAACCTTGGCAATACGCTGGGGGAAAGCGACGCTCTGGGCAATCTGGGCATCGCGTACAAGAATCTCCGCCAATTCGAGCGGGCGGCGGAATACTATAAGCAGCAATTGCATCTGGCGCGTGAGATTCACGATCGGCGAGGCGAAGCGACGGCCCTCAGCAATTTGGGACGGCTTTCTATCGAGATAGCAGACTTGGCGCGCGCCGTAGAATTGCTTCAGCAAGCGGCGGCATTGTTCCGCGCAGCCGGCGACCGGCGCGGTGAGGGCAATGCATTCTGGTCATTGAGTCTCGCTTTCGAGAAGTTGGGAGATTGGGAACAGGCGCGTGTTTGCAACGAAACCGCGTTGCAAATTCGAGAGGCGATTCAAGACCCAAACTTGGAGCGTACGCGGCAACGCGCTGAACAATTGAAGGCAAAGTGAGTGGAGATCAACTTCCGCGCATTCTTTTCTTGAACGACCCTCGGCACTGGCATACGATGAGGAAGTCCTTGCCCATTTGGCTTTGCAACCGAGAAATCAGCGAAGGAGTAGAAAAACCGTGACCATTCAGATCTTCGTCAGTTCCACCTGGCTCGACTTGCAGCTAGAGCGCCAAGCCGTCGAGATCGCGCTGCAGCGAATGCGCGAAACCAAATTCATCGGGATGGAGTATTTCGGCAGTCGCGATGAAACCACGCAACGGGTCTCTCTCAATGAAGTGGATCGCTCGCAGGTTTACGTCGGCATCTTCGGCGGGCGCTACGGCTCCGGCATCACAGAGGATGAATACCGCCGGGCGCGTGAACTGGATCTGCCTTGCTTTCCCTATTTCAAAGACGAAGCCGCGATTCCGGCCACCGGGCGAGAGAGTGATTCAACGAAAGCGACCAAGTTGGATGCCTTGAAAAAGGATTTGCGCCAGACGCATACAGTCACGACGTTCCGAAACCCGGATGAACTGGCAGCGCGCGTGACGGCCGATTTGCATCGCTGGCTTTTTGACTTTTACCTGACGCCGCGTTTGGAACGAGCCGCGCGCGGGGAAATGTCGCGCGGAGAGGCACAACCGCTGCTGGATGCGATCAAAGACTGGAATGCTCTGTCGGCAGAGTTGGTGCAAAAGCTGCGCGGCGCGGGCTATGGCGCGGGCAGCGTGGCAGTCGGTGGAAATGTCAGCGGCAGCGTCATTACAACTGGTAGCGGGAATGTCATCTCCACTGGTGGTACCCGCATCACGGGTGACGGTATTGCATTCGGCATAGGCAATACGGTCAACGTCACGAAAACAACCACCACGCAGGGCGCAACGCTGAATGATTTCGCCGCCTTGATTGCACAAATGCGCGCGCTGCTGCAAAGCTCCAACCTTAACGAAGACGACCGCGATACGATTGAAACCAACCTCAAAACTGTCGAAAAGGAAGCCGAGAAAGAGAAGCCCAGGTTAAAGCTGATTGAGTCATCCTTGAGCAGTATCAAGTCATTGGTCGAAAGCACCAAGGGCATTGGTTCCGCAGCAGCCAAACTAATGCCAATGCTCAGCCAAGCTGTTGATTTTGCACGCCAGCTATTCCCATGAATCTGACACGCGACCAATTGATCAGTTTGTTGGAGGGCAAGCTGCCCGATGCAGAAGGCGCGCGCGTCGTTGCCGAATTGCGTGCCCTGCCAGAGTCGGCCAGCTTCGGCCTCAATGCGCAAGGCAACATCAGTGTGACCGGCGACGGTATTGCCATCGGCGACCATAACAATATTTTTGTTTTCAAAGGCGAGGTACAGGCAGACTTCGTCCGCATTTTGCGCGAAGCCATTGAGCAGCATCAGCCTCCGCCGATCCGCGACAAAATCTCCATCGCCCGCTTGCCTGACATGCTCACCAATGATCTGTTCGGGCGCGAAAAAGAATTGCAGATGCTCAATGATGCCTGGGTCAATCCGCAGACCAACCTCATCTGCTTCACGGCCTTTGGCGGTTCGGGCAAATCAGCGCTGGTCAATCGCTGGTTGCAGGAGATGGCAAAGGAAAATTATCGCGGCGCGGAACGCATCTATGCGTGGTCGTTTTGGTCTCAAGGTTCTGACCAACCGCAGACTTCTGCCGATCCATTCATTGACGCGGCGCTGCGTTGGTTTGGCGATGCTGAGCCGACTGCGGGTTCGCCATGGGACAAAGGTGAACGGCTGGCGAGCCTTATCAAACAGTCACGCACGTTGTTGATCCTGGATGGACTGGAACCGTTGCAACATCCGCGACAACCAATGGAAGGCCGGTTGAAAGAGCAATCCATGCAGGCGTTGCTGAAAGAACTGGCGGGCGGACAACTGGGGCTGTGCGTCATCTCTACGCGCGAGCAGATCGCCGATTTGCGAGGCTTTGCCGCGCCCGCCGTCATCGCGCACGACCTCGAACAATTGTCGGCAGAGGCCGGAGCCAGCATCCTGCGCCAGCAACACCTCAAGGGCAGCGACGCAGAATTGCAACAGGCGGCAAAGGAATTCGGCGGACACGCGCTGGCGCTGACGATTCTTGCCAGTTTTTTGCACAACGCGTATGACGGCGACATTCGCCAACGCAAAGAGATTGGGCCGCTCACCGAAGATGAACTGAACGGCGGCCACGCCCGACGCGTGATGAGTTCATATGAAACGTGGTTGCGCGACGCGGGCGAACACACCTTGCTCGCCGTGCTGCGATTGCTGGGGCTGTTTAATCGTCCGGCAGATGCCGCAGCCCTCGCGGCGTTGCGCGCCGAACCAGCCATCTCCGAATTGACCGAAGTCTTGCTACCGTTGAGCGAACAGCAATGGAAACAAACGCTGGCGAAGCTGAGGCGGTTGAAATTGCTAACCGACAGTTCAACCAACGATGAGCTAGATGCGCATCCCTTGTTACGCGAACATTTCCGCGACCAGTTGCAACGTGCGCACCCGGCGGCGTGGCAGGCGGGCAATCTGCGCCTGTACGAATACCTGACGAGTACGGCCAAAGACTTGCCCGACACCATTGAAGAGATGCAACCACTCTTTGCAGCCGTGACACACGGTTGCGAGGCAGGCATACATCAGGAGGCATTGCTCAACGTGTACTGGCGGCGAATTTCACGGCAAGGTGAATTTTATAGCACCAGAATACTTGGTGCTTTTAGTGCGGACTTATCTGTGTTGCGCTGTTTTTTTGAGGAGCCTTGGCGACAACCGGTTCCTGGCCTTAATGATGTCGCAAGAATGCATATACTAGGTTTGGCTGCCTTTAACCTACGCGCACTGGGACGTTTGAGAGATGTGCCAAAACCCGCAATGGAAATGATAAAGGTGGCAAGTTCGCTAAAGTCTTGGCAAAACCTTGCGATGGTGACGAGCAACCTGAGTGAAACGTACCTTACTCTTGGTGATTTGGCACAGGCACTAAGTTTTGCGCAACAGAGTGTTAAGTACGCAGATCAAGATGGTGACGAGTACAAGCGCATGGTTAACAGAAAGGTGCTTGCTGATGCCCTGTATCAAGCTGGCCGCCCAAGAGAAGCTGAAGCGACGTTCTGCGAAGCCGAAAGAATTCAGACTAAGTTACAAGCAATTGGCAAATTTTCTTATTCAGCACAAGAGTATCGGCACTGTGAACTTTTGCTGGACCAAGGAAAATATTCAGAGGTAATAAAACGTGCGAGTAGCTCACTTGAAATTGCGAAAAAAAATAACTGGCCTCTTGATATTGCTCTGGACAGTCTTTCATTGGGGCAGGCATTGTTCGCTCAATCTCGAAAAGATTCGACCACCGACACAGTTTACGCAGTAGAGCTTCTGCGTCATGCAGTTGATGGGTTACGACAAGCAGGTCAACAACATCATCTTCCATGCGCATTGTTAGCGCGCGCAACGTGGGCGCGGATGGTACAGGAGTACGACCGGGCGCGCCGTGATCTGGCCGAAGCCTGCTCCCTAGCCGAACGCGGTGAGATGCGCTTGCACCTAACGGATTACCATCTGGAATCCGCCCGCCTCGCGCTGGCGTTGGGCGAGGCCGACAAAGCCCGCAGACATTGGGAGACGGCCAAAGCGATGATCGAAGAGATGGGCTACCACCGACGAGACAAAGACTTAGCTGAGATCGCACAGCGACTGTAAACATTGCCCTGATAAACGCCACGAGGAACAAGCCAATGTCAGAGAAGGAAACTACTTCCAGAATTGCCACCATTTCTTTTCGGATTCGGCTCTCAATTCGGCAATGAACCCGCGTACCATTTCAGCGCGCGGGTCCTCAATCTCCTCGAACACTTGCAACCCCATTTCAGCATATTCGAGTGCGCGCGACAGTTCTCCTAACTTCTGACAAGCCAGACTCAAACCGCTCAAGGCCTGTCCCTCGCCACGCCGATCACCGATTTCGTGATTGATAACAAGTGATTGTTCAAGCAGCTTAACAGCCGGTTCCGGTTCGCCAATCGCCATACGGATCATCCCCAGATTGGTTAAAGCAACCGCCTTTCCTTTGCGATCCCCGTTGTCACACGAAAGAGTAAGAACCTGCTGGTAACAATCTTCGGCACGCTGCCTGTCACCCAACTTCAACCAGGCATTTCCAAGGTTGGCTAGATCAGCAGCCTCCCCCTGACGATTTTTGATTTCGCGATCAATCGCCAAGGCCTGTTCGTGCAATTCGATTGCGCGTTCCGGGTCGCCGGATGAGGCTGAAACGTTTCCGATGTTGCTGAGCGCTATGCTCTCACTGCGGCGGTCACTGATGTCGCGTGCGATGGCGAGTTGGCGCTCGTAATTTTCGCGCGCCTTTTCGGAGTCTCCTAAATCCGCGCGGGCATTTCCCAGATTGCCATAAGCCAATGCCTCCAGTTGGCGATCATTGATCGATCGTGAAATCTCCAGTTGTCGCTCGTAACACTCGATCGCGCGGCGAATCTGACCGACTCTCGCATACGCCAACCCGAGGTTTCCCAAGTCGGCGCTTTCACCGCGCGCGTCTTTGACCTCGCGGTCGATGGCCAGGGCTTGTTCGTAAAATTCGACCGCACGTTGTGTTTCACCGAATGCGAAGTAAGCCAGCCCAAGGCTGCTCAAACTGGCCCCTTCGCCGCGACGATTTCCCAGTTCACGATCAATCAGCAGGGATTGATCGTGATATTCCACGGCCCGACGAAAATCGCTGATCGCGTAGTAGTAATTGCCCAAATTTCCCAGCGCTTTTGCCTCACCACGTTTATCACCGATGGAACGGACAAGTTGAAGCCGTTCCTCGTGATGCTCAATTGCCTTGTCAGACTCCCCAACATCCAGGTAGGCATTCCCCAAGCTGCCCAACGCGTCGCTTTCTCCCTGGCGATTGTTTGTGGATCGGTAAAGCGCCAGGCTTTGTTTAAAAAACTCAATCGCTCTTTGAGTCTCTCCCAGAGATGAATGTGCGAAGCCGATGTTCGCAAGATGCACGGCCTCGGAGGATTGGTCTCCGTATTGTCTGGCGACTGCTAAAGCGGAGCGCAGCCAACGTAAAAGCTCATGCGGATGCAAGCGGAATCCGAAGATCACCGCGCCCGCATTAGCGTAGGCGCTACAGCAACGCGCGGCATCGCTATTTTCACTGGCGAATCGCTCCGCCCAGGTTTGGCCGGATTGGATGTTCTGCCACTCTTCATCAAACAGATTCAATCCTCTGCTCAGCGAATCTCCACCTGCGAGGTAAAGTTCATCAGCCTGACCGAGCATTTGAAGATAGTGCCTGGCGTGTCTCAATGAGGCGTTATGAAGGCTGGCAGTCATGGTGTTGCATCCTGTTCAAGATTTTGCGCCAGTTGCTTGAGGTTGGCGGCAGTGATCGCTTCGTTTTCCCGATCTCTCAGCTCCCGAAAGATCAACAGCGCCTGTTCAAAGCACTCGCGGGCTTTAAACATTTCTTCCATTTCCGCATATGACGTCCCCAGATTTCCGAGCACGAGGCCTTCGCCGGAACGATCTCCGAGTTCGCGAACGATTGCGAGATAAGCTTCATAATGCGCAATTGCCGCCTGATTGTCTTCGCGGAGCGTAGCGATATCGCCAAGGTTGATAAGCGCCAATGCCTCGCCGCGTTTGTAGCCGATTTCGCGCGCAAGTATTAGTTGCTGCTCGTGGAAGCGGACAGCAAGTTCGCGTTCACCAAGATTGGTGTGTGCGACACCCAGATTGCCGAGTGCGACGGTCTCGCCTTGCCGGTCGCTGAGTTCCCGCGCGATGCGCAAGTAAGATTGGTAATGACGAATGGATTCTGCAACATCGCCCAGCCGCAAACAGACACTTCCCAGATTACCCAGCGTCGCGGCTTCGCCGCGCCGATCACCAAGTTCACGGGTGATCGCCAGATATTGCTCGAAGTGCGTGCGCGCCTCGATAAAGTTTCCGGCCTTCAGATGTAGCACGCCCAGGGCGGAAATGACGGCCCCTTCGCCGCGGCGGTTGTCGAGTTCTCGATGAATGCGCAAGGCCGATTGGTAGAGTTCCGAAGCCTGCTGGTCGTGACCCATCGAAGCGTGAACGTCGCCGATGCCGCCCAGCCCAAGCGCTTCCTGCGTGCGATCTTCAACCTGCCGTGCGACCTCGATCTGACTTTCGTAAAGTGCGATGGCGCGATCATTCTCTCCCTGCTGATTGCAGATGAAAGCAAGATTGCCGAGCGCTTTGCATTCAGCGTGACGATCTCCATCTTCTCGCGCCAGCGTCAGGCATTGTTCGTGCAGTTCGATGGAACGCGACCATTGGCCCAATTCACCATACGCGCGTCCGAGATTGCCACAGGCATGAATCTGCGGCTGGCGGTAATTAAGTTCCCGCGCCCGCGCCAGTTGTGATTCAAAATATTCAATCGCTTCAAAGTGTTTACCCCACAGCGAAAACACCGCGCCTACATTGCCGAGCGCGCCGCATTCCAGGACGGAATCTTTGATCTCTCTCGCCAATTCGAGCTGCTGCCGGTGATGCTCAAAGGCGCGCGTCCATTGCCCGATCTCGGTGTAAACGGCCCCAAGATTTCCCAGGTCAATCGCTTCGCTGGCCCGATTGCCGATTTCACGATCAATGGCGAGCGCCGACTCATACAATTCGATAGCGTGTTGGTAGTGATTGAGTGTCAGATGTGCGTTGCCGAGATTGGTCAGCGCAGCGCTTTCAAGCCTGCGGTTTGCAATCTGCCGTGTGACGCTCAACGCTTGTTCGTGATATGCAATCGCCTGCGACTGATCTCCGAGCGCAGCCACGGCATTTCCCAAATGAATCAAAATCGCGGCTTCAATCTCCGCGTTGCCCAACATCCGCACGGCGCGTAGTCCCACTTCGGCCCAGGCAACTCGCTCTTGCGGATGCGTCCGCAATGGAAAGATCACCGTGGCGGAGTTGGCATAATCGGCGCAGAGCGCACAGGCGCGAACATCTATATCAAGATTTGTGCTGGCCCAGGTTTGCCCGGCGCGGATGTTGTCCCACTCAGCTTCAAAACGCAGCAGGCTTTGTTGAATCGCTTCGCCGCCCTGCTCAAACATCAGGCTGATCGCGTGAAGCATGTCTTCATAAATTTTGGCGTGCCGCTCTTGTGCTTCGTGTAGCCTTGAAGTCATGAATCGTCCTTGCAGTTTAGACGGGGGCATTTTACCAGACCGCCAGTCGTTGCCGAGCCACGACGGCTAAAAGCCATTCAAGCAATTCGTTGTCGGCGGTAAAATCGCGGCATAAGCTCTTCATCGTTTTGATCTAATTGAATCATGGCAGCTTTACTTCAAGCACATTTGCGACACGCCCGGCACTACCTCGCACTGTTGCGCCGCGCGGAAGAACTCTTTGAGCACGGGGGCGCAGCCGTTCCCCAGGCATTGGCGCTGGTTGATGCAGAGTGGCTCAATCTGGAATCCGCCTACGACTGGTTGGCGGCGCAGGCAGACAAAGACGAGGCAGCGGCGCAAATGTGTGGCGACCTGCCAAACGCCGGGCCGACAATACTGCACCTGCGCCTCAGGCCGGACGAAATCATCCGCCGGGCCGAGCTTGCATTGCGCGCCGCGCGGCGTTTTGGACGGAAGGTGAGCGAGGGCGCGGCGCTGGTCAGTCTCGGTCGCGCCTACACCAATCAGGGCCAGACGGATCGCGCCATCCAGTATCTGGAAGAGGCTTTGGCGCTGACCAGAACGCAGCCCCACCCGAAGAATGTCTGCGGCGTGTTGCTCAATCTGGGCATTGCGCATTACGCCGCAAGCGAATTTACCAGGGATGAGGCCGCAGCCCGCGAGTATTTGCAACGCGCCACGTCGTGTTTTGCCGAAGCGAAGGAGATCGCGCACGCATTAAATGATCGAAAGCGGGAAGCCCTGCTCCTTGGCAGCCTCGGCAATCTGTACCAGCGCCAAAATCAGCTTGATTGGGCCGATAAGGCTTATCGGGAACAGCTTGCCATTGCGCAAGAGCGTGGCGACCGCCGCAATGAAAGCAATGCGCTGCTGGGGCTGGCAAACGTTCTTCGACGAATCCAACCAGAGGCCGCCGCCGCGCTTTACCAGCAACAACTGGGGATTGCACGCGAACTCGGCGACTTACATGCGGAAGCCGCGGCGCTTTTCAACCGCGGCTTGTTGCTCTATGACCTTGGTCAGGAAGAGGAGGCGATTGCGCTCGCCCGCGCCGCCTTGCCGCTGTTTGAACGCGTGTCGCCGAAGGATGCCGTCAAAGTGCGGCGCGCCCTGGCCGAGTGGCAGTCAGCACAAGATACCCTCAACATTTAGGCGCTGAAATTGATATATTGTCCATCGGCCCCAAGTCATAGTGATACCCCAAGCGAATGGCGAAAATGGAAAACGAAAATCAATCGGTAAACCGCTCGATCAAGATCGAAGGGGATTCGATCAACTCAGTCAATGTCAGCGGCGACAGAAACAACATCAAGATTGAGTTTAATCCGCCAATTCCGGAATCCGGCAACTCCAGAACGATTGCTATTTTGAGTGCGGAGATCGAGGAGGTTTCGTCTCTCGCGTCGGAGGAGTTCGCAGCGAAGCTTCTGCAAATCCACGAAGCGTATCGGAAGGGCAAGGTTCGTGACGCTCTGGATGAAGTGATTGCGATTCGGCAGGGAGATTGGTGGAGGAGACTCAATGCAGAAGTTCAAGCCAAGCTTCTCCGCAACATCGCCCGCTATGGATTTGAATTGTCGCGAAGGTTGAACGAAGCCCAGGAATTGGTAAGAGAAGCAAAGGCGCTCGATCCTGCGAGCGATGACACGCTGATTCGAGTGATGTTGCGTAATGCCGAAGCTGGTCCAGAAGCGGCATTGATTGAACTCGGTGTCACTGGGGACACCACGACTTTCAATCTGCAGCTTTCTTTGCTGCTTCAATCGGGCAGGACGGACGAACTACTGGAACTGGCTCAATCACCACCTGAAGGCATTACGCCTGACGAAGAGACAGCGAGGTTTCGGGCCCTGGCGCTGCTGTTCAGGGGTGATTTGGCAGAGGCGCGCGCCGGGATGCAGTCAGTGTTGGCGCAACACTCACAATGGGAGTTGGTGCAGTATACAGCGGCCATAATTGAGTATTGGAGCAGCATTTCGCCGAGTGTTCGGCTGCCGCGCCTGGCCGATGCGCCTGCACCGCTGGGGCTGCTTGGTGTCAAAAGCGATCCTGACAGTCTCCACCTATTGAAACAAGCCGAAGCGCGATTTGCATTGCTGGCAGGAGAAACGCAGCGAGGTGATGAGCATCGCAGGTTGTACGAGACGTGGCGGTTGGCCTGCCTTGCCAATGATCGCGCACGATTACAGGAGGCAGAGGGCTATTGCCGACAACTGCTGGCTGATGATCCAGCCCATCATCGTGTGCTGTTATGGGCGGTAATGCGCGGTTTCGAGGTTGATTATCAAAGGAGCGAGGCAGCGATTGAAGCGTTATTCGAGCAGAACGAGGAGAACGGCCAGCGTTTCAACCTGGAATTGACCATTACGGGGCTGGCCCTTTATCTCAGATTAGAGAAGCCGGAAAAGGCCGAGGCTCTGCTGCACCGTCTGAAAGAGCAATTCGCCGATGCAGGCGCCAGCGATTTGTATGCTTATTGGCTGTTGCGAACGGCACTCGCTCGCGGCGATCTTTCGGCAGCGCGCGAAGCGGCCACACAAACCGACGACCGCGAAATGCGGCTGCATCTGGAGACAATGATTCTTCGCGGTGAGGCCCAACAGTCAAACGGTAATCAGCCTTTGATAGCCCACCTTGAAGCCTGTCTGGCTGAAACGGGTGATGCTGAATATCTCTTTGAGTTGTGCGACCTGCGCGCGTACTTACAGGATTGGGCGTATGTGGCTAGGCAGGCACAAAGGCTGATTGCGGCCTTCGACACGGCTGTGGCTGTTCATCTGGCAGGCGGCGCACTCTGGCAGAATCGGCAAATAAGCGATTGCCTTGAGGTGTTGGAAAAATATCAATCCTATTTTCCCAATCGACGATTGCCGGAAGATTTATGGCGTATCAAGGTCGGCTGTTTGCTGGCGAAGGGGCGGTTGAACGAAGCAGCCGAAACGGCGCGCGCACTGGTGCAGCATGCGAGCAGCACGGTAAATCTGGGGGTGCTGCTTGATGTCTATTTCAGACAAGGGGATTTGCAAAGT
>JAEUQP010001091.1 GCA_016789645.1 Acidobacteriota bacterium
CTGTGCGTCGAACCGTGCAAGGTTTCGGCAACGCCGCGATTGGCCGCGCGTTTGATGCGCCAGTTGTCATAAATTTTGAAGGCAATGATGGCTGTCTTTGACCGTTTTGCCATGTTTGCGATTGATGAATTCATTGGTTCCTCCTGTAAAAAATCCGTCGCCGATCCCGGCCTTAGTGGGGTGAACGTTCCCGTTCCCCCATTCCATTGTTGTAAAAGGCGGTTTGCGCGCCTGGTGAAGGTGAACTTTCGTTATGCAGGGTTTGGTACAACTTGATCCAGGAATGGCGTTCCTTTTCCGCCGTGTACTTGGAACATTCCTGCAAGGCTCGATAGATGAGTTTTTCAGCCAGCGCCTGATCTTCCAGCAAACGAATGGCGCTTATTGCCATGCCTGCATGGTCGTCTACGCCGACCAAGAGCCCGGTTTCTTCGTGCCACAAAATATGGGGAATGCCGCCCGCGTCTGTGGTGACAATCGGCAACCCTGCGGCGTAACTTTCCAAAATCGAGCTTGGCAGATTGTCCAAATTCGTGGAGTTCAGATAGATGTCCGCAGAATCATAAAGCGCGGGCATGTCGTCATATTCGACCGGCCCGATAAATTCCACGCCTTTCAGTTCCAACGTAGCCGCCAGGTTTTCCAGGTTCGCGTGTTCGGTTCCTTCGCCAGCGACAATCAACCGGGCGTCGGGAAAGCGACGTTGAATCAAACCAAATGCGCGCAAAATGCAGGCGACGTTATAAAGCGGTTCGAGCAGACGATTGGAAAGAAAAATCGGCCGTAGCGGCTTTCGTTCTCGAAAGTGAAATCGCTCCAGGTTGATGGAACTGGGGATAATCAAAGCTTTCAGATCGAACCGCGCAAACACTTCTTGCAGATAGCCGGATTGCACGGCAATGACATCCGCCCATTTCATCGTCGGTCGTGCTGTGATCGGCCAATTCGACAAATGATCTTCGGCTTCGCCGCTGCGGTAATTGAGCACGCTTTTTTTGCCATACAGTTTGGCAATCAGCAGAGCCGGCATCACCGAAAGCAGGTACGAATAATAAGAAGCTGAAAACGCGTGCAAGACATCGCACCGGCGAACGTGAATCAGCAGCAATCCCCAATACCAGAGCGAAGTCACCACCGTGCGAACGTATTTGATTTTCTGCAATAACCGAAGCGGTCCCGGCAGTCGCGGGTTATGCGGGACAAAAGACACACGCACTTCCGGTTCTCGACTGAACCAGCTCACCAGCATTGCGGCCTGGCGGGATTGCCCGCCCAGAATATCCAGCGAGGGAGCGGCGATCAGAACACGCACGGGCGCTTCGCCTGGCGAAGATGTTTTTGATTTTTGAAACAGCTTTTGTTTCACCTGCTCAAACCTCTCGATTTCGAGTCCATCAGCGCCGGGTTCAGTTCCGAAGAATTCGCCGACGGCGGCAGCGTCAATAATCGTTCGTATAAACGGCGCGTTCGTTCTAACAACGCGGTGGAGGAAAATTTTTCTTCGACAATGCGCCGCGCGCGTTCGCCCATTGCGCGTGACCGCGACGGATTGTTCAACAATTCGATCAACCGCCGAGCCATGGCGTCGGCATCGCCGGGTTGCACCAGGAATCCGGTTTCGGCTTCGATGACGGCTTCGCGCGCGCCGCCGACATTCGTGGCGACCACCGGCAACCCGGCAGCCATGTATTCGATGATCGCGTTGGAAAATCCTTCTGACGCGGAACTCAACACGCCAATGTCGGAAACCGACAGCAAGTCCGCCACTCGTTCACAACGCCCGGTGAAAAACACATCTTCGGCCAGTCCGAGTTGAGCCGCCTGCTGGCGCAACGAAGCCAGCAATTCGCCTTCGCCCGCCAGACAAAAAGCAACGTCTGGAACGACATCGCGCACCAGCCGCGCAGCCTGCAAAAACGTCGCCTGATCTTTTACCGGACGAAGATTCGCCACAATGGTTACCACCCGACGTTCAGCCACTGCCGAAAGTCCAAACGAAGCGAGCAATTCCTGACGCCGCGATTCCTGGCGCGGTTTGAATTTCGCCAACTCCAGCCCGTTGTAACTGGTGATGACCTTGGTTGCCGGAACGCCTTCGACAATCAGTTCGTCGCGCACCGCTTCGCAGTTGGCAATGACGGCTTGGGCTTGGCGATACGCCAGCCGTTCGATGCGCCGTTTGAACGCAGAGCGTTTTCCCGATTCCCGCCGAGCCGCAATGCGAACCGGAACATCTGCCAGTTTCGCGCCGAACAGCCCAAAGATGTTGGTGTAAAAATCCGACGACTGGACGATGGCGACGTTATGCTGGCGCAAATATCGCGTAAACCGAATCATCTGTCGGGCAAAGTTGGCGTCGTAAAAACTGGTCAACGGGAATTCGGGAATTTCCCCCAAACCGAGTTTTTCGATCTCCGCGCGCAACACTCCGCGTCCGTCCAGGCAAGCCACCAGCACGTCATATTCGCCGCTTTGATGCAGCAACTGTGCAAGCTGCACGGCCTGCCGCTCAGAGCCGCCCTGATTGAAACTGTCCATCAGTTGTAAGACGCGAGGTTTGGTCATTGTTTGAATTCGCAGGTTATGCCACGGCTCCTGCCGCCAATTGCCGCAACGCCACTTGTTTGGCTCCGGCGAAACTTAACTCCGGCTGCCGGTCAATGAATGACCGATGCCACAATTCCAGATTCAACAGCCCCCACAGATGCAGCGAATTGTCACGACGTCCGCGGGCGTGTTCGTCCAGCAAGGCCAGCACCGCTCGCGGATTGAGCAAGCCGCGTTCGCGCGCCTGCCGGTCGGTCAACGTGTCGTACAGCAATTCGCGCAATTCGTTGTTCAGCCATTTCCGCAGCGGCACGCCGAATCCCATCTTCGGGCGATGAACAATTTCCTTCGGAATCAAATCGGCCATCGCCTGTTTCAAAATGTATTTGGTCGTCTGGCCGCGCAATTTGAGATTCGACGGAATGGTTTCGACAAATTCGATCAACTTGTAATCCAGCAACGGCACGCGCGCTTCGATGGAATGCGCCATGCTCATGCGATCCACTTTGGTCAGAATGTCGCCCGGCAAATACGTTTTGCTGTCCAGATACAGCAACCGTTCGATCTGATCGGCAGAACGCGGCTCAGCGAACAGGTCTTCAAACGCCGCCGAAGAATCATGTCCATTCAGGTCGCGTTTGATGGTTTCACCTAGCAAACTGCGCTTCGCGTCCGCGCCGAAATACGAAAGACTGTCCACAAATCGCGCGCCTTCTGACATCGAAATGTTGCGCAGAAATTGTTTGCCGTATGCAGCGCGCGGCAATGCCCGGCTGAGCGGCAACATCACGCCGCGTCGAAACCAGCGCGGAATTCGCTCAAACCGGTTTCGCGCCTGATGAATCAGGTATCGTTCGTAACCGGCAAACAGTTCGTCGCCGCCATCGCCGGACAAAATCACGGTCACGAATTCGCGCGCCATTTTCGACACGACATAGGTTGGAATGCTGGACGCATCGGCAAAGGGTTCGTCGTGATGCCAGATGATTTCTTCGACCAGTCGGCAAACATCCGGCGTGACGATGAATTCGTGATGGTCGGTTCGATACCGTTCGGCGGTCAGCCGCGCGTAGTTCAATTCGTCAAAACTGGCTTCGCTGAATCCGATGGAAAACGTCTTGACCGGTTGATCCATCGCGCGCGCCATCATGGCCACAACCGTGCTGGAATCCACGCCGCCGGACAAAAACGCGCCCAGCGGAACTTCGCTGACCAGACGAATGCGGACCGATTCGGCAATCAATTCGCGCAACCGTTCGACGTAAAACCTCTCTTCGCGCGGCGATTGTTCCGTCTGGTCGAACTGGAAATTCCAGTATTGCCGCGTCGTCACACGCCCATCGCGAAAGGTCATGGTGTGGCCGGGCGGAAGTTTATGAATACCGCGAAACGCCGTTTGCGGATCAGGCACGTAGCCAAAAGAAAGATAATCGGAAATGGCTTCGACATTCGCCCGCCGTTCGACGCCGGGGAATTGCAGCAGCGATTTGATTTCCGAACCAAACACCAGCGTTTCGCCGACCATCGTGTAATGCACAGGCTTTTTACCTGCGCGGTCGCGCGCCAGAAACAATTTGTTCTCCCGCCGATCCCAGATGGCAAAACCGAACATACCGCGCAACCGTTCCACGCATCGCTCGCCTTCTTCTTCATACAGGTGAACGATGGTTTCGGTGTCGCTGTGCGTTTTGAACTGGTGTCCGCGCGCAATCAGGTCGGCGCGCAATTCCGCAAAGTTGTAAATTTCGCCGTTAAAGACAATCCAGACTGATCCGTCTTCGTTGGAAATCGGTTGGTGGCCACTGGCAATGTCAATGATCGAAAGTCGCCGCATGCCGATGGCAACGCCGCCTTCGACGTAATACCCCGCATCGTCCGGGCCGCGGTGAGTGATGACATCGCACATCCGTTTGGCCAATTGCTGACTTTCGGATGACGTCATTCCTTTATCGGATTGAAAAAAACCTGCGATTCCACACATTGCTAAATTGCCTTTACCCGGCGCTCAGGCCGGTAATTTTCTGCTCCCATTTGCTTGTCGGGATTTACGTCCCATTTGCCACAGAGCGCCGATGGGGTGTTCGGCCTTCCACAAAGCACCACGCGAAACTTTTTGATTGGTTTGTGCGGGCGTCTTGGTCGTCACCAAGTCCATTTCAGGGAAAACTCCTTCTCGCTCATAAACCCGGCATAAACCGATTGCGTACGCCACAGGGTAATAGAGGTACCAGAAGTACTGAATTGACGCGAACATGCTGCAAACGACATAAGCGACCAAGACGGCTTGTATACAGATACATAGATAATAAGTATTACTTGTCCTGGCCTCTTCATCTTTTTCCAACTCGCGTTCCAAGTTTCTCAGTCGGTTGATTGGCTTGAAGTTGATAATCAGATAGGCAATCAGCCCCAGAATTCCCAATTCGCCGGAAACCTCAATGTAGCCATTGTGAGCTTTCTGTTCCTTGAGCGAGAAATTGTGGTAATTGGCCAGGCCCACCCCCAATGGCCGGGCAACGAGAATCAACAGCCCTCGTTTGAGCAACTCCTGACGCTCCGATGCCGACCCCGTCTGATCTTGTTTCTGATCGAAAATCGAAGAGATTCGATTTCCGAACCCGCCAGGCGAGGCAACCATCAAAAATATGACGACCAGACCAGCGACGAGCACCATTTTTACCCGCTTGCCACGAAACAATTTGAACATCAGAAATGCGATGATCGTGACCAGACCGAGAAACGCGCCACGGGAAAGAGTGAGCAAAACAGCGGTGGCCAGAAACCCGGCGCAGCCAAAATAAACCCAACGCATCAAACCTTTCCGACATAGGGCCAAGGCAATGGCCAGGGGAATCAGCATATCCAGCGCATTCGCCAGGTCATTGGGGTTGCCGAACATGCCTCCGCCGACCCCGGCAATTCGGCTGATGCCTCCCTTGGCCTTCAGCATGTATTTGCCTTCAATGTAGACTTCAATGGCTCCGTACGCGATCCAAACCCCGCCGATCAGCACCAGCTTAAACAAGGAAAAAAGCCGCTTGTGCGAATCCAACAGGTTGACCATCAAAATGAACACCACCACCACTTTGCTGAACGTGTCGTTGAAAAACTCCCAACTTTCGTGGGGCGCAGGCGCTATCGGCATGAGCATGAAACTCAGCCCAACCAGCACCATCACCATCTTCACTTCGGTGGGCCAGATGGTCAGCGGCTCGCCGTAGCTCAATTTGGATGCGGTATAAGCCAGGACTGTGCAGATGGCGATGAATTTGATGATGGGCGTGGTGCCGAAAATTTCCGGGAACAGTTCATTCGGGCGCAAATACAAGAACAGCGAAAAGAGGTAAACGCCGACAAATGCCGCCGAATGTTTGCCAATCACCAACGACACGCCTCCGGTCAAGGGCGTTCCGGTATTCTGGCCGCCACCACTGGCAGCCGGAAGCTTGACCAAATTCGTTGTTGAACGGATCAGATTCATAATCAGGCAATCATTCGATCATTGCGCTCCGGTTGCGGACGAAAACCCGATTCGCATCGCTCCCATGCGGTAAAAGCGCTGGCACAATTCGCGCAATCGCAATTTTTCTTCCGGCGTCACGGCATTTACGGCAAACAGCGCGACGATATAACTCAACCCGAAAACCACCATCCCAATCGCCAACACCCACGGGTTGGAGTAACCTGGCATCACGAACTTCAGTGCAACCGTGATCAGCACGGCAATTCCCGTCGCCAACGCCAGTCGCGCCAGCGGCGCCAGTTGCTTCAGGTCGTTCCAGGTTACGCTTAGCTTTCGACCAATGACGAGCATCGTCACGCTAATATCCAGCAATCGGGTCAGCGCTACCGCCCAGATCGCTCCCACCAACCCGTTTGCGCCGACGCCGACATACAGCGCCAGCCAGGTCACCGGCAACAACACCAGGCAAAACTTGATGCGGAAAAACCTGAATTCCGGAAACGCCCGCAACAACGTGCCGACCAGAAAAATGTACAGCAGCAGGTTGAACAAATTGACGGCGAAAATCGGCGTCGCCGCCGCATATCTTTCCGTGAACAGGGTGACGATGAATTCCCGTCGCAGCACAAAAAACATGGCGCAGACAGGAAAGAAAAAGAACGCCAGAAATCGTACTGACCCGGCCCAGACCTGCCAGATGCCATGAAACGAACCGTCTTTTTCCAGACGAGCGATTTGCGGCAGCAAGATCGTTTCCGCCGCATCAATCAACGTCTGCAACAGCGGCAGCTGAAAACAGCCAATCGAATACACAGCGAATTCCGCCGGTGTGAAGTGCTTCGAGACGTAAAAATTGTGAAAGTCGAATTGCACGATGTAGGCAATGCCGCCGATCCCGAATGGCAGCGCATTGGCCAGTTGCATCTTGAACAACGGCCAGTCGAATTTGCTCCAGAACCGTCCAAATCGCTGTTTCAGATAAACCAGGCAAATCGAAAAATGCACGACGCCAATCACCAGAGCGGCAATCACCACCGCCCGGGCCGTTCCGCCAATCATCGCCGCCGCAATCAGCAGCGACGTTTTCAAAAGCTGAATCAATACGGTCACCGCCGACGCCCAGCGAATATCGCCGTTGGCAATCACGACGCTTTCCAGATTCAACGAAACCAGCCAGAGCAAGGTGACGATTCCGACCATCGGAACCAGACCGACCAGTTCGTCGCCCTTGAACGTGAACATGACGACTTGCGGATAAACCGCCAACACCAGGGCGAACGCTCCGCCAACCACCAGGTAAAACACCAGAATATGCAGCGCGATTTGCGCTTTCCGTTCCGGTTCGCGCGGCGTGAAGTAATACGCGCTGGCGCTGACCTGCAGACAGAGCAATGACACCATCGTCGTCACGATCTGAAACGCCTGCCGGTACAACCCGAGTTCTTCGGGAACGAGTTTGCGAACCAGAACCAGCGGCATGACCAGCGCCAGAAACAAGGCAATGCCCTTGGCCGTTGCCAGCCACAGCGTTTGGCTGGCAAAGCCCTGTGGTTCGGTTGTTGTCTTCAAAAACCTCATCGTTTTCCTCGCCGCGCAGGCTCGTTACCAACAAATGCCTTGATAACTTCCGTTGTGACGATAGCCTTTCAGCATTCCCACCAGATCAATAAACACCCGGCCATTGTTGAGCTTGTTGCCCAGGCTGCGAAATTCGTCTTCTTTTTTGCCGATAATGACGACTTCGGAAGCGTCAACCACTTCGTCCAATTCGCGCCGCAGCAGCGACGAGATATGCGGAATTTCGCGTTCGATGTATTCCCGATTCGCGCCGACCAGCCGCGCCAATTGCACGTCGCGGTCGTAAATCGTCAGCTTCAATCCTTTGCCGATCAGCGTTTCGACCAGTGTCACCATCGGGCTTTCGCGCAAATCATCCGTTCCCGATTTGAAACTCAAGCCCAGAATGCCGATGTGTTTGCGCCCCGTGCCAAGTACCATTTCGACGGTGCGTTCGACCTGCTGGCGGTTGCTGGGCAAGATCGAACTCAACACCGGGACTTCCACATCGAGCTCTTTGGCTTTGTAGTTGATGGCGCGTAAATCTTTCGGCAGACACGATCCGCCAAACGCGAAGCCGGGTTTGAAGTAGGCAGGCGAAATGTTCAGCTTGGTGTCCTGGCAGAACACTTCCATGACCTTATGGCTGTCCGCGCCCAGCTTTTTGCAGAGGTTTCCGATTTCGTTGGCAAACGACACTTTCAACGCGTGGAAACAGTTGCTGGTGTATTTGACCATTTCGGCTTCCTTGATGCCGATGGTGATGACCGGCGCGTCGAGTTGTTTGTACAACTGGCCGACCCGCTCGGCGACGCGTTCGTCGTCCGCGCCAATCAAGGTGAACGGCGGATGATTGAAATCGTAAATCGAACTGCCTTCGCGCAGGAATTCCGGGTTGATGGCAATGCCGAAATCCTTTCCCGCGCGTTTGCCCGAAGCCGATTCGAGCGTTGGCACAACGGTTCCTTCAATGGAACCCGGCAACATCGTGCTGCGAATCACCACCACGTGATACCGATCCACCACCGCCAACGCTTCTCCGATCTGCTGGCAGGCTCGGCGGATGTAAGTCAGGTCCAAACTTCCGTTCGGTTGGCTGGGCGTGCCCACGCACACCAGCGACAAATCCGTCTCCTTCACGGCAGTTACAGTGTCAGTGCTCGCCGACAATCGTTTGTTTTCCTTGGCTGCTGCCAGCAACTCGCCGATTCCCGGTTCGATGATCGGGCTGCGTCCGTCGTTGATCATTTCCACCTTCAGTTGGCTGACATCCACACCGATGATTTCGTGTTCGGACTGCGCCAGACACGCTGCCGAAACACAACCAACATAACCCAATCCAATAACACTGACCTTCATTGATGTTCTCCTGATGAATTGACTTCAGCCCTGCTCAATTGTTCGCGATTCGGCAGGGTGGTGATTCGATATACGGTAAAAGCCGCGTTCGCATACTCTTCGCGGATGAAATCTCTGTTTCGATTCAGAAACTTGCTCAAAAACTCCTGGTCGTACGGCTCAACGCCTTTCGGTCCCCAAACAATATGAGTGGCCCCGATGCGCCGGAAATATTCCCAAATGCCTTTGTCATCCAGCAGCATTGGATAAAAAGAAGCTTTTCGCCCCGTGTACAGCGCCAGCGCTCTGGGTTTAGTAAAGATGATCACGTCCTTTTCGCCGGTCTGCTGCTTCACATAATCAAAAAATTCCATCGCTTCGCGGGTCGTAACCCCATTGGGGATTTCCCTCAGGTCTTGCGCGGTAAACCCAACCGCGTAGCTCGCCAAAACCGCGATGGCAACGCCTTTGATGGCAAAATTTCTGATGCCCTTCTGCTCCGGCAACGCCCTGAGCCCCTGCAACGAATAAAAGATGTAAAACGGAACGACCGGCAACAGATACCGGATGCCGCCGTCCATCGGCACAACCACGACGCAAAGGGTATAGAGCAAGACAAACAATTCGATGAGCGTGATCTTCTTTGCCACCTGCGCCAGGAAACCAATGCCAGACAGCCCCACCATCACCAATGTCAATCCGATGCGCGGCCATTTGTTGTAACCGTTATCCCAAATTTGGGTGAGTGAACTCAGATAACGCGGCACGTTCATCAAAATGAACTGCATCCAGTCGCGCAGAAAGTTTCTGGATTCGACCATCACAATCTCGGCATACGCGCGGTCGCTTCGTAACAGAAAGTACTGAACGGCAACCAGCGAAATCAGCACTGCCGCAACTCCGATGACATACAAAGACGGCACAAAAAGTTTGCGGCGACGAATCAGATCGTACAGAACCAGGCTGGGCAACAACACCAACCCGATGCTTCTGGTTCCATAAGCCAGATAAAACGAAATGCCGGTCGCCAACACGTATCCAAGCTTGATCTTGCTCGTCGCCCCCGCATCGAGGGCTTCATAAGATTTTTGAACCAGATAAATGCTCAAAAACGCCGCGACGAAAAACGGAATTTCCGACCGGATATAATCCTTCTGAATCCAGAAATATGGGTTCAACCCCACCAGGGCGACCAGAGCCAGTTGCCAGTTGGCGGGCAGAAAATCCTTCACGCACTTGACCAACAGAAACAGCGCCAGCATGAACAGCAAAACCAATTCCACTTTCATTGCTGTCAGGTTTTCGCCAAAAAGCCACACCACTGGAGCCAGCAACAAGGGAAACACTGGCGGATAAGTATCCGGCCCGATGTAAGGCGGCAGATAAAGGTAACTGGTCGCGTTGTACTGTGCTCCTGTGACGATGTTCCTGGCATGTTGAATGTACATGCTGAAATCGTCTCCCCAGTTATGGCCTTGCCGAATCGTCAACAGATAAAACCCGCCTACCACCAAAATGGCCAGACAAACGAAATAACTGGATTTCACGGCCTCTGAAGAAATTGCTTCGATCTTCAGGAACTCTTTCTTTGTATACATACGATGCCTGTTCGCCGCGGAATTGATATTGTTTCGTTACCACTGCCCTTTCCTCAGAAACAAGCGCGGACTCATTCCTGAGGCAAAGGATCAGTCAATCGGGTTCTCTTGTAATTTGTTCGTCCGGAGGCCTGAGGAATTCCCAGGATGCGATAAGAAACAAAATCATCGTTCGCAAATTCCCTGCGCAAACTGGTGGAATACTTGCCAACGAACGTCGTCAAAAACTCCTGCTCTTCGGGGGAAATGCCTTTCGGCCCCAGCACGATATGCGTCGCCTTGATCCGCTGGAAATAATCCCAAAGCCCTTTGTCATTCAGGTGTACCGGGTAAAACGAAGACTTCCTGTCGGTAAACAGCGCCAACGCACGCGGTTTGGTAAAGATAAAAACATCCGATGGGCGCGTTCGCTGTTTGACATAATCGAAAAACTCCACGGCTTCGGCTTTGGTGATGCCGTCGGGGAATGTTTTCAGATCAAGCCTGGTGTACTTCGCCACATACGATCCCAGAATGGCGATTCCCAGCATGACAACGACGGCGTTCCGGACGCGATTTCCAACCGGAATCACCTGCAATCCTTCCCAGGCATACAACACAAAAAGCGGAACCAGAGGAATTAAATAACGCCCGCCGCCATCCATCGGCACAACACTGACAGTGACCAGATATACCGCCACGAACAATTCCAGGTAATTGAGTTTTTTGCGCACCCGCGCCAGATAACCGACCAACATCAAAACCGTCATGGTCGTGGCCAGCGCCAATCGCCCCGGGCGGTGATATCCGTTGTCCCAAATCTCGGTCAGCGCCATTCCATACCCAAACACGTTTCCCCTGATGTATTGCAACCAAGCGCCAGCAGAATCATGAAAACTGGTCGCCAGTTGGTCGTAATACCCGCGGTCGCTGTGAAGCAGTCTGGATTGCAGCAGCACCAGAATCCCCGTAACCGCAGTGACAACCGAGGCAAACCGCGAGGGCAACCATTTCCGCCGATGAACCAGGTCAAACAACAACAGACACGGAACCAGCAACAAGCCAAGGCTTCTGGTTCCGTAAGCCAGATAAAAGACCACGCCAGTCGCCAACGCCAACTTCAATCGGTTGCCATCCCATTTGTCCGTTCGCTCCGCTTGCTCTGTCCGGTACGATTTGTTCACCAGCAATATTCCCAGATAGGCAAACACCAGAAACACCAGATCGGAAGTCAGCCGATCTTTTTTGTCCCAGAGGTAAGGACAAAATCCGGCAACAGCAATCAAACCAGCCTGCCAAATGGGCGACATTTTTTCCTTCAGCATCTGCCCAAACACCAGCAACGAAACCACAAACGTGACAATCACCACCACCTTCATCGCCGTCAGGTTCAATCCAAACAACCAGTAAACCGGCGCCAGCAACAGCGGAAACACGGGCGGATACGCATCCGGACCAATGTAAGGCGAATAATGCAAATACTCCGCCGGGCGATACTCCAATCCGCCGGCCAGGTTCCGTGCGTGCATCAGGTACAAACTGAAATCATCGCCCCATTCGTGCCCTGTGCGAATGGTCAGCAGATAAAACACTCCCACCGCCAGCGCCACCGCCAACGGCAACCAGCGCGCCGATTCAAGCGCGCCGGTTTCAAGCAAGCTCTTAGGTCCAGATATGACAGCCGCGGTTTTATATGCGTTTGAGCGTTCCATCGTTCATCGTCATTTCTCGGGACATCAGTCGGAAAGCCTCGGCTGAAGTGCAGCGCCTTCGTGCTGAAGCGAAGCGATTCGCGTCGTCGGGGATTGTTCGACACAAACGCTCTGGCAAAGTTCGGCAAACCGTGCGGCAACACTTGACCAGCCAAA
>JAEUQP010000971.1 GCA_016789645.1 Acidobacteriota bacterium
GCGTTGCCCGGCAACATCTCCAATGCCGTGAATCGCCTGTACACGTTGGAGCCGACGGGCATGACTGCTTTTTCGGCGACAGTGCAGTTGCGTTATCTGCCAGGAGAGCTAGGAGTAATTCCTGAAAGTAACCTGAAGCTATGGCGCGATACGACCGGAGCCGGAAACTGGGTTGAGGTGGGCGGTACGGTGAACGTCACCAATGACTATGTGAACGTTGCCGGAGTAACGGCGTTTTCGCCCTGGGTGTTTGCTCCGCCTGCCCCCGCAGCGCCGACGGCGGTGCGGATGCGCGGCGTGCAGACGATGGCGACTGCCGACGGAGTGGAGTTGCGCTGGCGCACCGGCCACGAAGTAAACAACCTGGGCTTCCGCATTTACCGCGAAGAAAATGGCCAACGCACGCTGATCACCAAGAACATCATTGCCGGTTCTTCGCTGGCAGTTGGCCGACGCGCCACGTTGACCACCGGGCGGTCGTATCGTTGGACAGATGAAGACGGTTCGGCCAATTCCGCGTATTGGCTGGAAGACATTGATCTGAATGGAACGCACACCTTGCACGGGCCGTTCACTCCACTCTTGGGGGCTGGGGCGTCCCAGAACAAAGGCGGAAAGAAATCCAATCGTTCGGCTCCGAATTCCAATCCTTCTCAAAATTCCATCACGCTCGAAGCGATGAGCCGCCAAGCAGCGCAGGAAATACGAGCCACTCACGAAGTAACGCCTGTTGGCGCATTGCCCGGTTCGTATCTGAGCGCCGCAGTTCTTAACGCCAAGGCCGGTGGCCCGAAAGACAGCGCCGAAGCCTCCGTGCGGATGTTGGGTGGCGAACGGGCGGTCAAATTGGCGATCAAACAAGAAGGCTGGTATCGCGTCATGCAACCTGAGTTGCTGGCCGCCGGACTCGATCCGCAAGCCAATCCGCGCAACCTGAAACTGTACGTGGACGGGCGCGAAGTTCCGATTTACGTGACCGGCGCCGAAGACGGGCGCTTCGATCCGGCAGACAGCGTGGAGTTTTACGGAATGGGACTCGATACTCCGGTGACGGATGCACGGGTGTACTGGTTGCTGTCAGACAAAGGCGCTGGCGCGCGGGTTCGCAAGCTGGTTCCGGTAAACGGGGCACCGGCGGGATCGGGATACATGCAAACCGTTGAACGCCGCGACCGTGAAACTTATATGGCCACGTTGTTGAACGGCGCGGCAGAAAATTTCTTTGGCGCGATTGTCACTCCCACAGAAGCGTTGGATCAAACTTTAGTGGTGCCGTCGGTGGATCGTTCCGCGCCTGCGAATGCCACGCTTGAAATCGCGTTGCAGGGAATTACAACGGGTTCTCACGTGACCGGCGTAATTCTCAACGGTGTGCCGCTTGGATCGGTCAACTTCAATGGACAGGCACAAGGCGTGCAACGGTTTACCGTCCCACAGACCCAGCTACTGGATGGCGTCAATACCGTGACGCTGCAAAACGCGGGCGACGACAGTGATTACAGTTTGGTGGCTTATCTGCGGCTGACTTACCCGCGCGCTTATCGGGCAGACAGCGATGCGTTGACCTTAAACGCCCAGGCGTTCCAGCGAGTGACCATCAACGGGTTCACTGACAAGGGCGTTCGCGTATTTGACGTGACCGATGAACGGAACGTCGTCGAACTGGAAACAGCCATCAAACAGGAAGCGGTTGGATTCAGCGTGACAACGACTCCGCAGGGCAACGGGCAGCGCCGGTTGCTGGCGCTTGGTCCCTCACGCCTGCTCATTCCGGCGGAACTCAAAGCGAACAGGCCTTCGAATTGGTTGACGAAAGGGAATCGCGCCGATTTGCTGTTGATTACGCACAACACCCTGGCGGCTCAATTCAGCCCGCTTGTCGCGTTGCGTCGTTCACAGGGGTGGCGAGTCGAAACGGTAGACATTGAAGACGTGTATGACGAAATCAGCTTCGGCCACAAAACGGCTTCGGGGCTCGGCGACTTTCTGGCTTTTACTGCGACGTTCTGGAACAGAGCGCCGAAATATGTCTTGTTGGGGGGCGATGCCAGTTACGATCCGCGCAATTACACGAATAGCGGCAACTCGGACTTGGTGCCGACTCGATTGGTGGATGCCGGAACGCTGGAAACGGCCAGCGACGACGCCCTGGTTGATTTTGACGGCGACGGATTGCCGGATTTGACCGTTGGCCGATTGCCCGCGCGAACTCCTGCCGAAGCCCAACGAATGGTCGAACGGCTGTTGAATTACGACAAAGTGGCTCCGTCCAAAGAAACGGTGCTGGTGGCTGACCAGAACATCGGATACAACTTTGAAAGTCTGATCAGCAGCCTGCAAACACAAGTTCCGATTGGGCAAACCGCGACGACGATTCTTCGTTCGCAAAACAACGATGCCACGACGCGCGCGGACCTGATGGCGGCGCTCAATCGCGGGCCGAGATTGGCCAATTACTTCGGACACGGATCATTCGATTTGTGGAATGGCGACATCCTGA
Organism: Acidobacteriota bacterium; assembly: GCA_016789645.1. GTDB lineage: Bacteria > Acidobacteriota > Blastocatellia > RBC074 > RBC074 > RBC074. The sequence goes on from JAEUQP010000971.1 coordinate 2,501, forward strand.
CGGTGGCCGATGCGTCTGCATTGCAAAACGGAAACAAGTCTTCGGTTTTTGTGATGATGACCTGTCTGACCGGTTATTTCCTGGAACCGGCGGCGGATAGTCTGGCCGAATCTTTGTTGAAGAACGTGAACGGCGGTGCCGTCGCTGTCTGGGCAGGTAGCGGTTATACCGAACCAGACCCACAGGAAACCATGAACAAATCGGTGTTCCCGAATTTGCTCAAACCAGGTCAATTGCTTGGTGATGTTTTGCGACAGGCTAAATCCGCAACCTCGGATAGAGATACGCGTCTGACCTGGATTTTCTTCGGCGATCCGACCATGCGATTGCGCTGAGCGGAACGCCATTATGGTCGTGTTGCAGAAATGATGATGCGAAACAGGATTGCCGACTACCGACTAATTTTGTCCTGGCGCTTGGTGAACCGAACCATCATCATTTCTGTGATGCGGTTGAAAATATCTCTGTGATTATGACCACCAATAAATTACCCAGGCTCAAATGGGACACGCTCTGAATGCGTAAACTCGACCGCCTGGGGTGGGCGGCTGGCATGACAGTTCAAGCGTACGGAGTTCGTTTCGGATTACGGACGAATCAACCGGACGCATTGGCACGCCTGACCGCAGTGTTGCCTCCAGGCTGGAAAGCAGCGCGCGGCCAAACAGTGGAACGTCTCTTTTCGCTTTTTGTCGGAGGGCCTGGCCCAAGACCCGGCCAGCGAAAATTCCATCTGGGGTACAGCGATTTTGACCGCATTGCGCGTTCGCACGAATTGAATGAGGTCGTCGAAATACTGGCTTCCGAAATTCAACTCTATGTTGCCGAGCGTGCGAAACGGCGAGTATTCATTCACGCAGGCGTTGTCGGTTGGCGCGGACAAGCGATCATCATTCCGGGAAACAGCATGAGCGGCAAATCCACTTTGGTCGAAGCGTTGGTTCGCGCCGGAGCGGAGTATTACTCGGACGAATACGCCGTGCTCGATGAAGCCGGGCGCGTGCATCCGTTCCCGAAACCGCCGCAACGGCGCGATTCTGAAACATTTCGGCAAACCGAATTTTCGGTGGAAAG
>JAEUQP010001103.1 GCA_016789645.1 Acidobacteriota bacterium
AAAATTCGCGGTGTGTATCTGCAAGGCAACGAAGCCGCGCGTTCGGTGTTCCGTGCCTGGCTGGCTCCGTTCGCCGATCTGGGAGCTTCGACCATCACGATTCGCAACACGGGCGGAACCGATCACCTGGCGTTTGACGCCATTGGTTTGCCAGGATTCCAGTTCATTCAGGATGAAGTCGAATACGATTCCCGCACGCACCATTCCAACATGGACGTTTACGACCGTTTGCAAGCCGACGACATGAAACAGGCTGCAACGATTATGGCTGCCTTCATTTACAACGCCGCCATGCGCGACGAAAAATTCCCGCGCAAACCCATGCCCGGAACCCAGCAAGCCGGACGATAAAACTTCCCGGTCAAAGTGAAACGAGCTGCCAGCTTGTTTCACTTTGACTGGTTTTATCTCGCCACTATTTCGCGGCCATCAGTTTGATTTTCGAGACATTGAAGTTGTTAAGGGAGGAAAAGGCGAGATTAAAAGTCAGTGAGCCTGCGCCAAACGCACAAACATTTCTTCAAAATTCAAAGCTTGCGGCTCTCTACCATCGAGTTCACCTTATCGCGCTCAGCCTGAGTTGCCATACGCTCTTGTGAATGTTTTACAAACCAGATTCCCGTTATGGTCAAATTCCTGGCGCTGGCCAAGCCTTGTGCTTCGACAATGTTTTCAGCATAAGTGCCCTGCTCTCGATAAATTCGCAAACTGTCGGTTCCGAATCCACAAGCTGGGCCGAGAAGACGAAACTTCGAATCTTCGGTCTTATACTCGTAAGGTTGCTCGCCAGCAGCCAGCCGTTCCAAGGCGTCAATAATATCCACGAGAATAACGAGCACTTCATTTCCTCTCTGACTTCTTTATCCAAGCAGCGATTCTGAAAGCAACGGCTTGGGAGCGTCTGCGATGGGAGCGTTCGAGTTTTCACGCTTGATCAAAATAATCGCGTGCTCGCAGTTTGCGCGATTGAGGTAACCTTCAGCCGAAACAGCCAGAATTTTTCCACTGTTCGACTGAAACCGCCATCGGTAATCGCCGGAGCTATCTTGATAAATTTCGAATTTGGCCATCTTTGCTCCTTGAGGCTAATGATTCGCAACAAGCTTAAAGTTCTTTTCGCACTTTTAGCGCGAGGTCTATCCTTGCTTCGACCACAGCTTTTGACTCGCCCAGCACCTCAGAAATTTCGCAAACCAAAAGCCGCTTGGCCTTTTCCAGCAAGCTGTTTTCACGAAAAGAGAGCAATTTGCTCTTGTTCAAAGTGGTCAGCGATTCAACCACATCTGCCAGGTCGAATGCCGATCCGGACGCCAGCAACTTCAAATGGTCTTTTGTACGCTGTTTCCAGTCTTTGACGACCTGACTATCTTTCGCCAATTGACCAAGCAGTCTTGGAATTTCAGATTTTTTCAACAAGGGGCGCAAACCCAGGTCTTCGGCTTTTTCCACAGGAACGAACAATTCCCCACCACGGTCATCCAGCAGTGCCAGACAATAGAAGCTCATGGGATTGCCCGCGACATCTTTTTTCACAACAGAATCAATCAGACACGGGCCTTGATTGGGGTAATTCACCTTGCAACCGATGTGGATCATCGTGGTTTCCTCTTCACTCAATACAGATTTGGGGTATTAAGCAAAATTTGGTCTGATGGAAGGAGGGGCACTCAAAAAAGTCCTGCCTTTGGTGAACATGCGGAAACCGATGCCAGCGCCAATCACTAGCTGTAATCCGGTCACCACCAAGATCCAGACGAAATCAGCTTTCTCGGCAGCGTCTGCCGCGCGGCTGCCCGGCACAAGCAAGTAGAACAAAGCGAATGCCGCTCCGACAAACATCGTAAAAAATCTGGTCTTGGGAAAATTCGCGTCAAAAACTTCTTTGAGTTTTCGCAGGTTATCCTGGACAAACATGATCTGCTCCTTGGGAAGGTGAGCTGTGCAATTCAGATAGTCTGGTTGATCCCAGAGGAGCTGACGAAGAGAGTGAGCTAGGCTCAGTTCTTTTTCACCATACGCCCAGCAGATGGCATAGTCAATCAAGCGATAACCGCGGGATATTCCTTCCCCTCTTTTTGAAGAAATGTGTTAGGGTGCAATCCGTTTATTTCATCAATAACTTTCCCATCAAAATCAATCTGCTGCTTTTAAGCTGCTAAAAAGGATATTTCATCAATGGAAAAACTCGACGTTGTCCGCGCTTGGGGACGAATTCTGTCCGGGCGGGCGCCCTCATTATCCATAGAGATAACTCGTGAATGCCCGCTCCG
>JAEUQP010000980.1 GCA_016789645.1 Acidobacteriota bacterium
AAGATGATCATGTGCGAAAAACCGCTGGGCAGAAATTCCGCCGAAGCCAAAGCGATGGTCGAAGCCGTCGAAGCTGCCAAGGTGCCGAATTCCGTCTGGTACAACTATCGCCGAGTTCCGGCAGTGACCTTGCTGAAAAATCTGCTGGACGAAGGCCGCTTCGGAAAGATTTTTCATTACCGCGCGAAGTTCCTGCAGGATTGGACGATTTCGCAGGATTTGCCGCAGGGCGGCGAAGGCTTATGGCGATTGGATGTCTCGGTCGCCGGCAGCGGCGTGACCGGCGATTTGCTGGCGCACAACATTGACACGGCGATGTGGCTGAACGGCCCGATCAAAGAAGTTGTGGCGATGACCGAAACTTTCGTCAAAGAGCGCCAGCATAATTTGACCGGCAAGGTGGAACCTGTAGGCATTGATGACGCCAGTTTGTTTCTATGCCGGTTTGAAAATGGTTCACTGGCTTCGTTTGAAGCGACGCGATACGCGCGTGGTCACAAAGCGCTGTACACGCTGGAAATCAACGGTGAACACGCTTCGGCGTTTTGGGATTTGCACGATCTGCACCGGTTACAGTATTTCGATCACCGCGACGAAGGTATCACACGCGGTTGGCGCAGCGTTCACATCACCGACGGCGATCATCCGTACATGAGCCATTGGTGGGTTCCAGGTTTGCAGATTGGTTACGAACATTCGTTCACGCACCAATTCGCAGATTTTCTGCAAGCCGTTGGCGAAGGCAAAGAAGTTGGCCCGACATTCCGCGATGGCTTGGCGACGGATTTGGTGTGCGATGCTGTGCTGAAGTCTGCCAAGACTCGACAGTGGGAAAGCGTCTCTCAATAACTCAACGGAGAACCACATGAAAAGACTTGTTGCAATTTCGGTCGCGCTGTTTGCGGCAACGCTTGTGAGCTTTGCAGTCATCGCCCAGCAAGGCCCACCGCAAAGTGGGCAAGGGCGTCCGCCCGGAGGCGGCATGCGCACTGGTATCGAACCGATGGCCATGGATGACCGCTCGGGCTTTACTCAAATCTTTGACGGCAAAACGCTGAAAGGCTGGGATGGAAATCCTGACGCCTGGCGTGTGGAAAACGAAACGATTGTTGGCGAAAGCACCGCTGAAAAACCGCTCAAGGCAAATACCTTCATCATCTATCGCGGCAGCCAGCCGGGCGATTTTGAATTGAAGCTGGAATACCGCATCAATTCCACCAACAGCGGTGTGCAATATCGCAGCGCCGAATTGCCCGAAGTCGGCAAATGGGTGCTCAAGGGGTATCAGGCCGACATTGATTTCAACAACCAGTACACCGGCCAGCTTTACGAAGAACGCGGACGCGGCTTTTTGGCAATGCGCGGGCAAGTGACTCAGATTACGCCGGGCAAAAAACAGATTATCGCCAATCTTCGCAGCGGCGACGATCTGAAAGCTGCGATCAAAAACAACGACTGGAATACGCTGCACATCATCGCGCGCGGCAATCGGCTGACACACATCCTGAACGGTCATTTGATGGCCGAAGTGATTGATGATGATCCGGCTGGCCGAGCAATGGGCGGATTGATCGGATTCCAGATGCACACCGGGCCGCCGATGAAAGTCGAATACAAAAACATCTGGCTGAAACATCTGTAAGCCGTTACTTCGGTTTGACCGTGAATTCGTAATTGTTTTCAGAAATCATCTGGCCGCGTTCGTCAACGATTTTCGCCCA
>JAEUQP010000581.1 GCA_016789645.1 Acidobacteriota bacterium
CGCAACTCCGTCATTCAGTACAAAGGCAAAGAACAGGATGCTCGCAAAGTCGGCCAGGAACTGGAGGTCAAAGCCGTGCTGGTCGGACGGTTGACGCGGCGCGGCAATGAAGTTCGCGTCAGCGCCGAATTGGTGGACGCGAGCAACGGTCGGCAGATTTGGAACGATCAATTCATCCGGCGCACGTCTGACCTGCTGTCGCTGCAGGAAGAAATCACGCAGAAGCTGGCCGGAAAACTTCGCCCGCGATTCGCTCCGTCGAAACAGGACGTGCTGGCCAAAGTCGGCACGGAAAATTCCGAAGCCTACGAACTGTATTTGAAAGGCCGGTATTACTGGAATCAGGGCACGCCCGAAGCCTTGCAGAAAGCCGACGAATTTTTTGAAGCTGCCGCCGGAATGGACGGAAGTTTCGCCGAAGCGTTTGCCGGATGCGCAGCTTGTCACGCGGTCGGTTCAGGCGGCGAAACGCCGCAGGAAAGCATGACCAAAGCCAAACAAGTTGCGTTGGCGGCATTGAAGAAAGACGACCAACTGGTGGATGCTCACCTGACCATGGCGACCGTCAATTTCCGCTACGATTGGGATTTCGCGACAGCGGAACGGGAATTCAAACGCGCCATCGAACTCAATCCAAAAAACGCCACGGCTCATCAACGTTACGCCGAATTTCTGGCGTTGATGGGACGCTACAAAGAAGCCAACACCGTAGCCTGGAAAGCGCGTTCGCTCGATCCGCGTTCGCTGTCGGTCAATCAGGCGATTGGCGCGATTCAGTATTACTCCAAAGAATACGATCACGCCGCCGACCATTTGAAAAAGACGCTGGCGATTGACGACAAATATGCTCCGGCGCACACCAGTCTGGGGTTGGTGTTTGAACAAACCGGCAAACAGCAGGAAGCCGTCATGGAATTGTTGCGCGCCAAATTGCTGATGGGCGAAAGCGGCGAATACCTGACTTCATTGAAAAAGGCTTTTGCTGAATCGAAAGAGACGGGGTACTGGCGGCGCGAACTGCAACACCTGAACGAGGAAGCGAAACAACGGTATGTGTCCGCGACTTCGATTGCGGCTTTGCACACGCGGCTTGGAGAAGCTGATTTGGCGCTGGCTGCTCTGGAAAAAGGGCTGGCCGACAAAGACAGCGGCCTGGTCGAATTGAAAGTCGAACCATTGTTTGACCCGCTTCGCAAACTGCCGAAGTTCGGCGAACTGCTGAAACGCATCGGGCTGGCCGACTGATGCACAGCTTCGTCTCTGAAAGGACAGTAGAAAGTAGCCGGTAGTGAGGCTTTGCGAAACCACCGACTACTTTCTGTTGCGCCTACAGCGCAAAAAACTTCAACCGCACCGAAAACTCTTTTCTCGCAGCCAAAGTGTTTCTCAATCCACAGCAAGCGGGTAAACTGCGCGCGCTTTATCAGTCCAACTCGGAGACCATTAAAGCATGGCAATCGTGACCGGAACTCGCCTCGGCGTTTACGAAATCATCGCGCTGCTGGGCAAAGGCGGGATGGGCGAAGTCTATCGCGCCAAAGACACTCGGCTCGCGCGCGACGTTGCCATCAAAGTCCTGCCCGCCGATTTCGCCAACAACTCAGATCGTCTGCTCCGTTTTGAGCAGGAAGCGCGCGCGACTTCCGCCTTGAATCATCCGAACATCCTGACCGTGTACGACATTGGCACGCACGACGGTGCGCCTTACATCGTCGAAGAGTTGCTGGAAGGCGAAGAGCTTCGCGCGCAATTGCAGGAAGGCGCGATGGCTCCGAAAAAAGCGATTGAGTACGCGCGGCAAATCGCCGACGGGCTGGCCGCCGCCCACGCCAAAGGCATCGTTCACCGAGACTTGAAACCCGAAAACCTGTTCATCACCACTGATGGTCGCGTCAAGATTCTGGATTTCGGGCTGGCCAAGTTGCAACCTCTGCCGAATGAGACAGTGGATTCCCAAGCCGCGACACAAGGGAAAATTACCGATCCCGGAATGGTGATGGGAACAGTCAGTTACATGTCTCCGGAACAGGTGCGCGGACAGGACGTGGATCATCGTTCGGACATCTTCAGCTTCGGCATTATTCTGCACGAGATGCTGGCCGGCCAGCGAACCTTCAGCGGCGATTCGGCGATTGAAGTAATGAACGCCATTCTGAAAGAAGAACCGCCGGAGTTGATTGAGACGAACGCGAAGATTTCGCCGCAACTGGAAAAGCTTGTGCGGCGTTGTTTGGAGAAGAAACCGGAGATGCGGTTTCATTCGGCGCACGATCTCGGCTTCGCGCTCGAAGCATTGTCGTCGGCTGGGAACGCCCGCGCCCTCGCGGGCAATGCTGAGCAAGGTGACGCTGTGATGCCAACGTACGCAGCGCCGAGTCAGCACGCGGGGGCGCGTGCGTTCCCAGTGGGGCGTGAACGCCTCGCGTGGATGGCGGCAGCGGTCTTGCTGCTGGTCTCTCTGCTCTCGTTGCCCTTCGCCGTGAAGTATCTGCGCCAATCGCCGCCCGCTGCGCCAGTCGCCGCGCGCTTTACCATTGCCGCGCCGGGGAAGGCTACGTCTATTGAGGCACCGGAGCTTTCACCCGATGGCCGTCATTTAGTTTTTATTGCGACGACGGAAGGCAGGTACAGTCTCTGGCTGCGTCCGATGGGTTCGCTTACGGCGCAACCGTTGCCCGGCACGGAGGGCGTTAACGGCTTTCCTTTCTGGTCGCAGGACAGCCGTTCAATTGGCTTCATCGCTGGGGGCGAACTCAGGAGGCTCGATCTTGCGGGCGGCGCGGCACAAACGCTGTGCAGGTTGCCGTCAGACGTCAGTTCGATATTCGGCGGCACGTGGAGTCGCGACGGTGTCATTCTCTTCTCTGACGTCGCAGGGATTTATCGCGTCCCGGCGACAGGCGGCGAACCGGCGCTAGCGCTGCGATCAGACCAGCCGTTGCTTTACCGCCTGCCTGCCTTTTTACCTGATGGTCGCCACTTCTTCTTTCTCAAGACACCTCGACAGGGGGTGGCGGAAATTTATCTCGCCGCGCTCGACAGTCAGGAGACCACGCGCCTGCTGGCGGCGGATTCCCAGGCGCGTTATGCCAACGGTCATCTGCTTTTTGCGCGCGCCGGAGCCTTAGTGGCGCAGTCCTTTGATGCTGGCAGCCTGAAACTTACGGGTGAGCCGTTCGTGGTCGCGGACAAGGTAAGAGTCGCTAGCCAGTTCGGCAGAGCGTTCTTTTCCGTCTCCGACAACGGCAGCCTGGTCTACGATCCGAACGCGCTCACCAACAACCAGCAACTGACCTGGGTGGATCGGGCAGGGAAGCCGCTCGGCACGGTTGGGCCACCGGACGAGTATGAAACTCCACGGCTGTCGCCCGACGGAAAGCGGCTCGCGGTTTTGCGCCGCGATCCACGAACCCGAACCTGGGACATCTACGTGATAGACCTCGCGCGGGGCGCCGGTTCGCGGCTGACCTTCGATCCGGGCGATGATCTCTTACCCGTCTGGTCGCCCGATGGTAGCCGCATCGCCTGGGGTACGAAGCGAGACGGGGCCTTTCAGATTTATCAAAAGCTGGCGAGCGGCATCGGGCAGGAAGAATTGCTGCTCAAAGCAGACGCTCCCATCTTCCCCGACAGTTGGTCGGCGGATGGCCGCTTTCTCCTTTACTATCGGCTTGATCCGAAAACGAGACAGGATTTGTGGGTGTTGCCGCTTGCGGGAGACCGCCAGCCCGCGTTGTTTTTGCAGACGCCGTTCACCGACACCAATGGGCGTTTCTCGCCCGACGGGCGCTGGATCGCTTACACCTCAGACGATCAGGGAAGGTACGAGGTGAACGTGCAGCCCTTTCCCGCTTCGGGGGCCAAGTGGCAGATTTCGACCAGTGGCGGGCAATTGCCGTGGTGGCGGAGCGATGGCAAAGAGTTGTACTACCTTTCCTTGGATGGGAAGCTGATGGCAGTGGAGGTGAAGCCGGGCGACAGCTTCGAAGCGACCGCGCCCCGGGCGCTCTTCGACCTCGCGCCCGCGTGGGCGCTCGGCGGCACGCGCAGCTATACGGTGACGGCGGCGGGAGATCGCTTCCTCTTCATCAGGGCGCGGGAGGAAGCCGCGAGTCTGCAATTCACCGTCGTGACAAACTGGACGGCGGAGGCGAAGAAGTGAGCGACGCGCACAAATAAAAACTGTATTGCTACGTGGACGAAACCGGCCAGGACAGGGAAGGACAGCTATTTCTGGTTTCGGTGGTCGTGACGGAGCAGGAACAGGAAGTGTTTGCGCGTGAGTTGGAACGCATCGAAGCGGAATCAGGTAAGCGACACATCAAATGGCACAAGTCTTCAGTTGCGCGCAAAATCGCTTACATCAAAGCCGTGCTGGCCTGCCCGATCTTTCAACGCACAATTTACTTTTCGCATTACACGAACAGTAAAGCTTACGTTGACCTGACGGTTTACACGACGGCGAAAGCGATCCTGCAACGCGCCCAGGGCGATTACAAAACGACGGTGATTGTGGACGGCTTGTCCGGTTCGGAAGTCCGCCATTTTTCCAGCGAGTTGCGCAAGCTGCACATTCGCATCCGCAAAGTGCGCGGCGCGCGTGACGAAACTGAACCGGGCATCCGGTTGGCCGATGCTTTTGCCGGTTTTCTTCAGGATGCGTTGGAAGGAGAAGCTTACGCGCTGGATCTGTACAGGGAAGCGCGGCGGCGAGGGTTTGTGCGCGAAGTGTAGAAAAAGAAAAACCCCCATGGTTAGGGGGAACAACCTATTGCCTTGCGGCAAGACCCGCCATACGGTCGGTGTTCGGTTGCATTTTCAAAGCGAGAGTAGGTGCCGCCCAGAACCTTGTCAAGCGCCTGATTCCGCTCTTGGAGTTCGGATAACTCTATACAAAACGCTAAAGCGGCGCCGAGCCGCCGCAGTCCCAAGGAGCAATTTTGATGAATTTACCGAATTTTGATGAACTGCCGATCAAACCCGAA
>JAEUQP010001169.1 GCA_016789645.1 Acidobacteriota bacterium
GAGGGCCGCATGTCGCAAGCCTCGCAAACTTTCCCCGGACGCGAAAGCAATCCGCTGTTGACCAACTACCTCTGGGATTCGCTCGACCGCATGGAAAGGCTGACTTACCCGGCGCAACATAGCGTAGGCGGCGCGCGCAAAGAACAATTGTTCGGTTACGACATCGCCAGCCGCGTCAACAACCTGAAATTCGACAGCGTGGATTTCGCATCGAATTTCAATTACAACGCTTCCAGCCAGGTCGAAACGCTCAATGTCGGCAGCTTGATGACCGAAACTTACAGCTACGATTTGAAGACCGGTCTGTTGCTGACTCAGCAGGTGAAACAGGGGACGACGACGCGGCTGGATTTGAAATACAACTACACGCTCAACAACGACGCGAATAACAACGGAGCGAAGACAGGCCAGTTGACCGGCATCACCGATTTGATGAACAGCAGCCGCAACAAGGCTTATGTTTATGACAAGCTTGGCCGGTTGAAAGACGCGAAAAGCGGCAGCGATGCCTTCAACAACCCTTCGTGGACGCAGAGTTACTCGTATGATCGGTACGGCAATCGAACCGGCGTGACGAAGAGCGGGCCGGGCGCGGGCAGCATTCCGCTGGATGGTCTGGCCAGTCTGGTTTATACCAACGCTCAGAGCCAGACGGTCAGCAACCGCATCACCACCGCCGGTTACGAATACGATCCGGCAGGCAATCAAACTCGCGGTCAGACTGAAAACGGGACTTGGCGGCGGTATAAGTATGATTCGGCTGGAAGATTAGCGGTCGCGCTGGACGATGGCAGCAATCCACAGGAAACCTACAGCTACGGCGCATCGAATGAACGATTGCTGACGGTCTATGGCAACGGACTGGGCGCTCCGGCGACGTATTATGCTTGGGAAGGCGGACAGGTGATTGCGGATTTCCGAGCCGGAACGAACAACAATCTGGTTTGGGAAAAGAGTTATGTGTATCTGGGCGGACGGTTGCTGGCGACGACGGACATCAACGGTACGAAATACCATCACCCTGACCGGCTGGGAACGCGGTTGGTCACGGACGGAGCGAACGGCACACCCATCACCGAGCAAGTGAACTTGCCGTATGGGACTGCGCTGACGACGGAATCGAGCGGCGCATATAACAACCGTCGGTTCACCAGCTACGACCGGTCGGCGACGACGAGGATGGATTATGCGGTGAATCGGTTTTACAACTCCGCGCAGGGGCGATTCAATCAGGTTGATCCGATTGGAATGGCGGCGGTAAGGCTGAGCAATCCGCAATCGCTGAACCTGTACGGCTACTGCGAGAATGACCCGATCAACAGCCTTGACCCTGATGGATTGTTCCTGGGTAAGCTCTTCGGAGCCATAGGGAAAGCTTTCAAGTGGATCGCTCGCGTAGGCGCTGTTATTCTGGCGGTTGTAGGAATCTTAGTTCTCACAGTTTGGTCAGGGAATCCTTTTATCGGTATCGCAGCGTGGAAGTTGCTGGTGGGTGCAGGGGCGCTTGCATTAGCGGGATGGGGAAAAGGTGTATGGGCTAATCTTGGAAGTGCAATCGCTGCTGGACTTGGTAACGTCCCTAGCTTTAGTACGCCGCCGATAAATGGAGGGGCTGGGGTTGGACCAGTTAGCAATTTCTTGGCTAATGATCCTATAGCAAAGAAGAAGGCTGAGGAATTAGCACGGAAAAAAGCTCAGAGGGAAGTCGCCAAAAAAGTAGCCAAGACGATTGGTAAAACGGTCGCACGTAGAATTTTCCGCATAGGGGATTTAATCTGGCCAGAACCTGCTGGGGGTGGGGGAGACCTTCCTTATGAAGAGCACGTCAGGCAGGCGCAGAAGCAATACCCTGACAAAGCAGGAACGTATCAAGAACACCACATCATTCCTAAATATCTGGGAGGTGATCCCAATGGAGAAACCGTACGCATAGATGCGGCTTATCATCAGGTAATTACCAATGATTTTCGTAGATTTTGGCCGTATCGAGGTGATCCCGGTTACCGTGGGAGATTACCAACTCCACAAGAATTGAAAGAAATTGTGGAAAAGGTATACTCAATTAATCCCTTACCGCCTAAATAATCGAAGCTTGCGCGTCATTTCAGTTCTGTGTGCATATTTTTTCACATCAGATGCGCAGCATATTTGCAGTTTCACGCCTACACTTCCCAAGCTCCGTAGGAGATGGAATCTCCAACTTCCATCTCCTTTCCAAGCTTCAAATGCATAGAAAAAAGGAGGAGAGCATGCAGGAAATAGTTGAGCTTAGAGTAGACGAAGATTTTGCTTCAAAACTCTTTGCTGATAATGAAGGAGAAAAGTTGGGTTCCGTCCGTAAAATTCTTATTTCGACTACAGACCCCAGGTTTCCAGAAATTGGCAGGCTTCAAGAAAGCTTGCGGCGCACTATCAATCGCCCTTTCTTTTATGGATGGGACATTCGCCGAAGTTACAATAAGAAGGAACTGGTGTTGGCGTCAATTTTCCTTTTGCTCATTAACTCACTCTTTGAGCCAGCAGGCGAGGAATGCGGTACACAGTATGATGAAACATCTGCGTGCCCCAAGTGTGGCTCCGGCGCAAAGCAAGTAACAGACTTGTTTCTGGATTTGCGACGAATCCCAAAGAAAAAAGATGTCGCCGTAACAATTGCTGGAGAGATTGTGGTTTCGCGTCGCCTGGTGGATTTGTTTCTAAAATATAAAATTGAAGGGGCTGAATTCCTGCCGGTAAGACAAAAAAATGATCCGAGTAGTGAGTCAAAAGAATGGTTTCAGTTATCAGTAAAATCTATGGATGCGGAGATCACTTCACCTACTATCATTAGAAGTACACTATTCAATGATGATAAAGATCAATCTCGGACAGATGATCCTAAAAAGATTGTCGTTGGTAATTACGTTCAGGTTCTTCACCCTCTTGATAGTGAACGCTGTCCAACTGGGGATCTGCTCGGCCTAAATCTTATCAGCGAGGTCTCGCTTAAACGCGACAGTTACAACGGGGAGGACATCTTCTCTTCAAAACAGTTCGTTGGTACGCGTCGTGGCTTAATTCGCCCTCAGCGTCTGATTTTCATCTCACAAAAGTTGTGGCGTGTGGTTGAAGAGGAAAGGCTGAAAGGGGAAAGAATTAAAGGCGTAAGTTTTGAAGTGGCACACTTGGTTTAAGCGAAAGGCAGCATTCCATTGGACGGTCTGGCCAGTCTGGTTTACACCAACGCGCAGAGCCAAACCGTCAGCAACCGCATCACCACCGCCGGGTACGAATACGATCCGGCCGGGAATCAAACTCGCGGGCAGACTGAAAACGGGACTTGGCGGCGGTATAAGTATGATTCGGCTGGA
>JAEUQP010001005.1 GCA_016789645.1 Acidobacteriota bacterium
TTGGTCGAACCGCATGTTGAGCAAAGCGAACAACCCTGGCGCGAATTGATGGCGCGGGAACGGTTGGATGATTTGAAACGGTTTGTCCGCCACGGGCGATTGCTGGAAGTCGGTTGTTCGACGGGCGAAATGCTGTTGGCGGCGAAAGAATCGTTTGCCGTGTCTGGCGTCGAAGCGGATGCGCTCAGCAGTCGAGTTGCCAGCGAACGCGGCGTGCAGTGTTTCAATGGCGCGTTGTCGGATGCCACCTTTGCTGCCGAAAGTTTTGATGTCGCCGCGATGTATCACGTCATCGAACATTTCCCCAGCCCGCGCGCCGAACTGAACGAATTGCACCGCATTCTCAAACCCGGAGGTCTACTGGTCGTTGAAACGCCGAACATTGCCAATGTCTGGTTTCGATTGCTGGGCGCGCGTTGGCGGCAATTCATTCCCGATCACGTGTTCTTCTTTTCGCCTCAAACTATCCGACGGCTGTGCGAGGAAACAGGGTTTGAGATCGTCGAGCTTCGCAACGTCGGCAAAGCGATGAGCGCACGATTGTTAATCAGCCGTTTAGGGCGGTATCACCAACCGAGTGCCCGCATCCTTTCTTGGTTCAGCCGCAACCTGAAATTTGACGACCGCACGATCCGCCTGAATTTCGGCGATGTGATGCGGCTTTACGCTCACCGAAAAGAAACGTAGAGCAGTTTGGGAAACCGCTCTACGCTGGGTACTGAATCTCCACGGCAAAAATGAAAATCTGGTTGGCTACGGCGCCAGCGTGGATTGCGGGCGCGGGGAAATGCTGGGTGGTTTCAAATCGCCCAGTCTGATCATTCCGACTTGTCCGGCATCCCATCGCAAACTCAACGGATATGATTTGGTTTTATCATCCGTGGATGTGGCGAAGAGCAGTTCCGCCTGATGCGATGGCGGTTGGCTGGGAAACGCTCGGCGCAACTGTGTATGCGCCACGTAATGTTGTCGTTCCGGGATTCCCAGATCGCGGCGAATCTGATTGACGTACTCTTCGCATTCGCCGGGTTCCTGGCCGTTGACCAGCGCATCGCGCAAACCCAGTGCGGCGTGTCCCAGTTCGTGCAAGACGACAAAGCCGATGTCGAAAGCGTCAATCACTTTTTTTTCTCCGCGCAAATGCGCGAAGTCGCTGAAATCAATTTGAATCGGAAAGACTTCGATGTGATCGCCGGTTTGACGGCTGACGTAAGAGGTCGCCATCGCCAATCGTGCAAACGCGACTTGCGATGTCCGGTTGTGGTTTTCCAGATCAATGGCCTTGGCGCGATCCACTGCGGCAATCAACAACTTTCGGGCGGCGGCTGATCCTCCGACAATGTTGGCTCTGTCGCCAAGTCGCAAAAAACCGAATTGATCGAAATGCATGTCCTGAAATCCGGATTTATGGCGCAGGCTTTCCAGCAGGCTGGAAAGTTGTTTCGGATTCAGGGGAAGATCGGGACTGTTGCGGACTCCCGTCAGGTAACGAGAGGCCTGAGTTTCGCTGGCCGAAAGCCGTATGCACAACGTGCAAATCAGTAATACGGCAATCATGGAAAAGCGTCCATCGAGATTTGTACAGGCGTGTCTGGTCATTGTTTCCTCCCATTTTGGTACTCAAAACTTCTCCATCGCATCACGGATTGAGCGATGCGTTTTGTGATGTTCTTCGATTGGGTCAGGCAATCAGCCGCGCATTGAGCTGCTGATTCATTGTGGCGTTCACCCGGTACTACTTTGGGATTTGGCTGCAGGTTCGAGCTGAAGTGCCTGAAACGCCGTATTTGGCCGATCAAGGAAGTAAAAAACTGAAGGCGAAAAGGATCGCTTTGAAGGGAAATCAGATTTTTGTCGTCGTTGGGGGCGGGCTTACAGGAAAACGCAGGTAAAGACGTCTTTCCAATGATTGAGGCATGGAAGATTCAATCGCCGAATCTTGCTTTAACCAATTTCGGATGTCAGTATGCGCGCAGTTCAGACCATCCACCGATGCGATGCGAAAAGCTGGATAGGAACGAAAGACCCTTCAACAATGAGAGCACTGCCTTACGAATATCTGATTGACCCGGACGATGCGCGCGCGGCGCTGAAGGCGTTTGCCGATCAGCCGATCATCGGGCTGGACACCGAAACCTTCATGGATTTTTCGACGCGGCAAAATCGGCTGAGCCTGTTGCAACTGGCTTCGCCGACCGGGGAAGTGATCGTGGTTGACGCGCTTGCCGCCGGATTGGAAGAAGCGCGCGAGTTGATCGAAGACCCTGCGGCAATGATGGCGGCTCACAACGCGCGTTTTGACGATGGAGTTCTGCGACAGGCCGGATTTGCAGTCGCCGGATTGGTGGACACATTGAAACTCGCCCGGCGTACGTTGCGCCTGAAATCGTTTAGCCTTTCGTCCGTGTCTGACCATTTGTTCGGAATGCGGCTGGATAAAACTCATCAACTGAGCGATTGGCGAAAACGTCCGCTCAGCCGCGAACAATTGGATTATGCGGCGCTGGATGCGCAAATCGCGTTGGAGGTGTTTCAGGAATTGACCGAACGTCTGGCTTCCAACGGCAGACTTGAACAGGAACTGCATCGTGCTCGAATCGTCTCGACTGATGAAACTGCCGAACGAAATCGTGGGGTTCAACCACTTAGGAAAAAAAATCCCTCTGTCGAATTGCGACCTTTGACCGCCGAAGAGCGCCGCGTCGTCGAAAAGCTGCGGGATTGGCGGCGACAATTGGCTTCCAGCGAAAACGTACCGGCTTATATGATTTGCCTGGACAAGACGCTGGAACATCTGGCCATTGCACGCCCTCGCCAAATCGAGGCGTTAAGTGGGATTTACGGTCTTGGCGAATCGAAGATCACGCGTTACGGAAACGAAATTCTGACTCAGTTGAACTCTCTTTGATCGTTCGTTTCAGCCAATTGGACGGAAGAAGTTTTTTCCACCCAGCGCCTTGAATTATTGACAGCTTGTCGGGGTAAGGCTTAATGTTCGCGCACATTTGAACCGGTATCGGGTTCGGTTTTTGCAATTCATCAAAATCAGATAGAGAGAAACTTGTGCTTCCGCGAACTCCAGACGGCCGATTTGAGAGTGGTCGTTGCGTTGTGCGTTGATTGTTTTTCGTGGTAGTGCCCTGATTTATTGCCAGATCGTGTGGGAAGCTTGGAGGTGCCCCTCGGGCTTTTCACTCGATGAGGAGTCGGGAAGGGCTTGAATATCGTGCGGTGAGGACCCGATTCGATAAACAAGGCTCTCCCGCTCCTCGCTTGCCAGTTCCTCCGGCCATCTTTCCAAATTTCTTGCTCTACTCCTGAGCCAATCCAGTTGTCGGTCAGAGTTGAATCCGAGAATCTGCACGAAAATTCATTTTTTTGAACAGTTCTGGTTTGTTATTACACTTTTCCTGGTTTGGTGACTCGTGAGAGTCTTTCTAACTGCTTGCATCCATTTAATTTACTTTTAAGCTGGAAATCTGAAATCCATTGGAATACCAATTGCGACTTTTGGAGGCAGATTCAATTACCAGAATCAAATCCTGACTTTTTTAAGATAAATTCGTTGAAACAGCCATTTGTTTTAGACGGCAATAAAAAGAAATAAACCTCAATCCGCCGTCTTTGTCCGCAATTCAAGTGGCTTTTAGCAAAATGAGGTTGTGCTTGTTTCGTAAGTAGTAAACCTAAACACCCTATATCAAAGGAGTAGCTTATGATGAGATCCACGTCACCGAACAGGCTGAGATCGCTTTTGAATTTCATGCTTTGTGCTGTTGTGATGGTTTTTGCGTTTTCGGTTGCGATAGCGCAGGAAACGACCGGAACCATTCAAGGAACGGTTAAGGACGCCGCCGGGGCCAGCATTCCCGGAGCAACTGTCAAAGTCGAAGGCGCGGCCTTCACGCGTACGGCGACCACCAACAGTGACGGCTTTTTCCGTATGCTCCAGGTTCCTCCGGGCGTCTACAAGATGACCGTTACCGCGAACAACTTCAGCACCGGAACCGTTGAAGGCGTCAACGTCGCGCTTGGCAAAACCGTTGAGACCGACATCGCCCTGAAAGTGGGCAATGTGTCGGAGCAGGTGGTAATCACCAGCGACGATATTGCTCGCATTGACCCCACCGACAATAAGATCCAAACCAACATCACTTCGAAAACCATTGAAGCGTTGCCGAAAGGCACGAACATGACCAGCTTGCTCAAGCTTTCTCCGGCAGCGCGCGCCGAAAGCCGCAGCGGTCAGTTCCAGGTGGACGGAGCTTCCGGTTCCGAAAACAGCTTCATCATTGACGGACAGGAAGTCAGCAACTTCCGTACGGGCGTCATCAACTTCAACAACAACCTGCCGTTCCAGTTCGTCCAGGAAATTCAGATCAAAACCTCCGGGTTTGAAGCCGAATTTGGTGGCGCGACCGGTGGCGTGATCAACGTTGTGACCAAAGGTGGCACGAACCAATGGCACGGCGAAGGCGGCATCCAGTTCGAGCCAAATCAACTGTGGGCCGGCCCGCGTCCGTTCCTCTACTCGTTCAGAACGGGGACTGGCGCTGCGTTTAGCCAGACCAACCGCTATCTGAAACCAGATAAAGATGATTTCAACAATCTTTATCCTGCATTTGGCATTGGTGGCCCGATCAAGGAAGATCGCCTCTGGTTCTTCACCAGCTATTCGCCGCAGTATTTCAGAACTACTCGTTTCTCCCGTTATTATGCGGCGGCTGCCAATCCGCTGGCTAATAATCCGACCGCGACTCAAACCTACACCCAAAACGATCGTCAGGAATACTGGCAGAGTCGTTTGGACGCCGCTCCGACCAACTCGCTGCGTTTAACGGGAACCTTCACCTGGAACCCGTACATTCGTGAAGGCGCGTTGCCCGCCGGCAACATCCAAATCGGTGGCGCTCCGCCGGTTGTCAACTTCGGCGGTTCCATCGGAACGCTGACGGGCAACCAGTTGACGGATCGTCAGGGCGGTCGTCAGAACGCCAACAACGTGACGACGCAAGCCGTTTGGTCCCCGACCAGCAACTTTGTTGCTTCGTTCCGTTTCTCGCGCGGCTTCTTGAATGAGAAGCTGGGAGGATATTTCGTCCCTGTTGCGACGCGCTTCCGTTGCGTTGGTATTCCTTCGGAAATTCCGGCTGCCGCTGGTTGCGGTGCTGGTTTCGACAGCTTGCCCACGGGCAACACGCAAATCAACTTCGACGCTTCGGTTCGTTTGAACTTCGAAGGCGACGCCAGCTACATCGTCAACAAGTTCGGTGGACGCCACGAATTCAAAGGCGGCTATCAGAATGCCAAGGTGACCAACGATGTGAATCGCGGTTATACCAATCTGGGTCGCGTGGATCTGTATCACGGCTACACGATCAACGACTTGACCGGCAGAAATGACGCTGTTTCGCCCAACGCCATCGGCGCAGGCTTGTTGCTGCGTTTCGGTACGGTGGGCAGCGCCAGCAATCGTGCGCAATCCATTTACATTCAGGATCGGTGGCAACCGATTCGCCGTCTTTCCATCAACGCGGGTGTCCGCTTTGAAAAAGAAGACCTGCCGTCTTTCAACGGCTATGCGCCGCCGATCAAGTTCGGCTGGGGCGACAAAATCGTCCCACGCGCCGGATTTGCGTATGACCTGACCGGCAATGGCAAGACGAAACTCTTCGCCAGCTATGGCCAATTCACTGACCGTCTGAAGTTTGAATTGCCGCGTGGTTCGTTCGGTGGCGATTTCTATCGTGTGGATTACTTCGAAATCTTCCCGCAAAGCGCTTCGTTCAACGGTCGTTATGACTCCTTCACGCTGTCCAGAATTCTGGGCAACAACGTGGATGTTCTGGGCGGCAAATGCCCGATCAACAATCCCAGCGGGTTGACCCGTTGCCAATACGATTATCGTATTGCTTCCAACGACCCGAACGCGGACATTTACACCGGGTTGGTTGATCCGAATCTGAAGCCCTTCCGTCAGGAAGAATTCACAGTGGGTTTTGAGCGTCAGTTGACGGAAAATTACCTGCTGAGCATTCGTTACACCTACAAGAACCTGCTGGATGCGATTGAAGACGCAGGTTTCCCGACTGCTGATGGTAGCGAAGCCTACATCATCGGCAACCCGGGCAAAGGCTTGCACGCCGCCACATCGAAACAATTCGGTTATGCCAAGACCACCACACCGGAACGTCGGTATGATGCCTTGGAAATCCGCTTTGACCGCCGTTTTGCGAAGAATTACTTCTTCAACCTGAACTACACCTATAGCCGGTTGTATGGAAACTACTCCGGTCTGGCCAGTTCCGACGAAGCCGGTCGTACCTCACCGGGTGTGAACCGCTTCTTCGATCTGCCGCACCTGGGCTTCACCGCTGCCGGTACGCCGGACAATGGTCGTTTGTCCACGGATCGCCCGCACGTGTTCAACGTGTACGGCGCGTACAACTTTAACTGGTTTGGCAAAGTGAAGGGTGGCGGAACCCAGTTCTCGCTCTTCAGCACCATCCAGTCGGGTGTTCCTGTGACCAGCTTCTATTCGCTGTATGCAGCGGCAGTCGCTTATGGTCGTGGCGATCTGGGCCGCACGCCGGTGTTCACGAACACTGACTTCGCGATCCAGCACACCTATAAATTCGGTGGCAACGAACGCTATGGTCTGGTGTTCGATTTCAACGTGTTGAACCTCTTCAACGAAGCCAACACGCTGTACTTGGTTGACACCCCGGCTGGCATCAACCCCAGCTTGGGCACTTTGGGTCTGCCTGCGTCAGTGACCAACGAGCCGCAAGCTCTGAACTACATCCTGACCAACGGCATCACGACCCAGTTGAATGCCTACCTGAACAGCACAACGGCTCCGCAGCGCCGCAATACGGCCTTGGGATTGCCGAACAGCTTCCAGGGTGGTCGTCAGGTGCGTTTGGGCGTTCGCTTCACCTTCTAAAAGCTGAAGCAAACGCAAAACCTCAAAAGCCCGTTTGGTTCGCCAAACGGGCTTTTTGCGTTTTGACTAATAGGAGCACGCGCCCCGCGTACTCGCTCTGTTCGGAAGCCTCATTCAATGCCAATAAGCTTTTCGCCAAGCATGCACGCAAGGGCGCGTGCGTTCCCGTTTGGCAGTCGCTGCCGATTTACTCACAGGCTTGAGGTGATCTGGGTTTTAGCTGGATTTCGCTTTCTCCCGCAATTTCTTGATGATGCCGCGAATGTTTTCGGCGTCCCGTGCATCGGGAGTTTTTTTCAGAAAAAGTTCCAATTCGTCAGCGGCTTCCTTGTACTTTTTGGCGTTGCTGTATTGCTGCGCCAGATGCATGTGGACATCCGCCGGAATGTTGCTTCCGCCCAATTCGTAAGACCGTTTCAGATGCGGTTCAGCGTCTGCGCCTTTTCCCGATTTGATCAGAGCCATTCCCAGATAGAAATGCTCGAACGCGGCATTGGGGGAATCGGGCGCAAGCACCAGCGCACGTCGCAAAACTTCAACTGCTTCAGGCCAATGTTTCGACTGGTAATGAATCACCCCCATTCCGTACAAACTGGAGGCTCCGGTGTTGTTGACATCCAAGGCCTGTTCCAGAAATTCGCGTGCTTCATCGTATTTTCCTTGCTTCAAGTGTTCCAGGCCGAGCCGTTCCAATGCCAGATAATAGGTGGGAAACAGTTGTCGTGCTTCCTTGAGTTTATCCATGCCTTCTTTGGTTTTGCCTGTGTCCAGCAACTCAACGCCTCGGTCATAGGCCTTTCGGGCATTGTCCGGCACTTCCTGGGCGAATGTGGTTCGAGCGCCCCCACTCGTTGTTCGCTTTTTGACTTCGTTTTCCGTTCGGAGCACAAAGTCCAATTGTTCCGTATGAGAACCGGTTCCGCGCATGGTTGCCGGGATCAACTCGATTCGAACGGTTTGCGAACGATACGGTGTGCCGGCAGTCACAGGTCGGACTTGAAATGTCCCGAAGGACAATCCCTGAAAACTGTAACGTCCTGTGCTGTCGGTTCGGGTTCGTTTGAGAACGCTTTCGACGTCATTCAGCAGTTCGATCCACATATCCGAAACCGGCTGTCGCGATGTGTTGGTGACCGTGCCCGTGATGGCATTTCGTTGCGCGTGAACGGTTGCAGTCAACGCCAGAAGCCCGGCCAGTAAGGCGAAGCTCAAAATGATTCGGGAACGCATAACAACTACTCCTGCGGAAATCAGAAATTTCCTTTTTTCTCGGTTGGCGTATTCAGTTTTACGTCGGATTCTGAAGCGTCAAATCGTTTGAAGTTGGTGAACTCGAACCAGGCGTCCCAGTTCAATCCGCGGAACAGATTTTCGTCGCCTGCCGAATTGATGCGGATCAGGGAAGGCGCCCAGATTCCGGCAGCCAGCCGTTGTTGCTGGTAAATGAAATTCAGCGGAACGTCCGCGCCTTCTTCTTTGGCATCAGAAAGGTGCTGGCCTTCGATGCGCACCAGCGAACGTTCGGCGCCGTCAATCCAGACGGTGCCGGTCAGCCGTTGAACCCATTCCTGATCCTGGCCGAGTTTGATTCCCGGGCGAGGGCGAAAATCCATGACGATGGTTTCGCGGTTTTCCAGCAGAACAATTCTTGGCGAAGAAAATTCGCAGGCCTGGAAAATTTCCTCCGGATCAATCGTGATGAAGCTGAGTTGTCGCGGTTGGCCTCGTCTTTGAATCGAACCTTCCAGGCTTGCCGACCAATATCCGATGTTTTGTCGTTTCGTCGTTCCGGCGCTGGCATTTTCCGATGATTCAGGATGGGGCGCTTCCTGCTCGCTTTTCAGCAATTCCTCGGTCGCATGCTTGCGATTAAGATCAATTCGGGTCACCGCCAGCCGCGAACCGTTTTCGGCAAACTGGATCAACGCATGTTTGCCTTTGACCGGATAAGCTTCGTAATCCTGATAATCCTCGCTTTTGATTTTGCCCTTGGCGGTTAGCACGCGGCGGACTTTGCGCAACGAATAGGTGTAATCGCCCAGCCGGTCGTACATCTGTGAGCCGGATTTTTGGACTTCCTGCAACAAATCCTGAGGCGATAATTCCACCGGTTTGAAGGTCTTCAACGCGACTAACGTCAATTCGCCGACTTTGTCCGTTGCCGCCAGCGAACTGGTGATGGTTTTTTCCTCGATGACAGTTTCCTTGGATCGTTCGCCCGGGATGGTGAATTCCATCGTTTCTTCGCAAGTCGCGCCTGCTTGCGCAACCACGGCGTGAAACCGATACGCTCCGGGAACCAGATTGGCGGCGGGAACTCCGGCGGTGAAATTGATTTTTCCGGTTTCGTCCGGTTTGGGCAGTTCCGGCGTCGTTTTGGCGATGACCTTATTGTCCAGCATCAGCTCCAGATTCAGCGTCGGTTTTTCCCCAGATTCGGGCTTGGGGAAAATCGCCAGATTGAGCGAAAGTTCCTGACGATTGGCTGGGACAATGGTGGCCACCAGATCGGGAATGATTCGTTTGTCGCCAGTCAGCAGCGGGTTTTCCAGATCGTTGTTGGTGTTGACGTCAATCTGTTCGATTTGTTTGATCAAAAACAAACTGCTGGTTTGCAAATCGGATTTCGGCAACGACACGTTGAAAAACTGACGCTGCGCGCTGATTTTGCCGGAGCTTTGATCGTGTGCAACGGTTTCGAGCGTGTAGCGCCCCGGCGGCAGCCAGAAATGCCGAACCGTCGTCAACACCGATTGTTTGACGCTTTCCAGATTGGCAGCAGCAATGCTCAGTTCATACGGTTCGCTGAATCGCTGTACGACCTCGCCTTGTTCGTCTTTCACCAAACCCAGCGTGGCGAATTTCATGGCATGCGATTTCTTGTCTTTTTCCTCCTGCTGGGCGAAGTTGCTGAGCGGAGCGGCAATCAATACGGCGGTGTGAACTTCGCTTTGCCGTGCTTCAAAATGGAGCGTTCCGGCCTGAAACGGAAAATCGTGCGGAACGACCGGGTCGTTCAGTGCCGCCAGCATGGGAGCTTCATAACTCAGTTCCGGTCGTTTGTTGGTCGATGGCGGCAAGGCGAAATATCCGTTTCGTGTTTGAGCTTTGAGTC
Source organism: Acidobacteriota bacterium (assembly GCA_016789645.1). GTDB lineage: Bacteria > Acidobacteriota > Blastocatellia > RBC074 > RBC074 > RBC074. Next base: position 10,062 of record JAEUQP010001005.1, read on the forward strand.
CTGCCCGTTTCAGCTTGATGCTGATCGTGCGATATTTGCCATCGTATTCCTGTTTGGTCGGAACATAAGAAATCGAATAGTAACGTCCCAAATCCACCGCGACGCGTCTCAGCGTGCCATTCAAATCGTTGATGTTGGTCAGCAAAAATCCGCCCGTGTTTTCAGTCAAATCCGCCAACGGGCCACGTTTGTTGAGTTCCTTGTTGCGGTCAACGTATTCAAAGACATTGAAGTTGGTGCTGTTCTGGAGCCGACCGGGAATGCGGTCGCTGGTGCTGAACGAATCACCGACGGCGCTGTTGAACGTTGAGGTTTCCGGTTTTCGTGTCGCGTTGATGACCGTCGCCGTTTCCAAACGGCTGGACTGGCTTCCGGCGCCGACCGGCAAATTGCGGAGGTTGATGGCGTAAAACGTCAAATTGGCGCGATTGGCTTCACTGACCACGGTGCGCAGCACTTCGTTCATTCCTGTCGGCATATACATCCCGTCGGAAAAATACAGCGCCATCTTGCGTCCCGGCATCAGGCGATGCGCCCGGGCAAACGGAAGCAGCGAGAACACGTGCAAATTATTTTTGACTTCGTTGGATAGTTTTTCAGACGCGGACAACGTATCCAGCGTCAGTTTGGCCAATTGCGCTTCGGCGCTCGGTTGCGTGTGCAGCGATTCGCTGATGGCGGCCAACGGCGAATTTTCGCTGGCAATCGGTTGCAATTCCGTGGCGATGCGTTTGGAAATTTCCGCAAAGGATTTTTCCACCGTACTGGTGGCGCGTTCGACGGCTTTTTTCAATTTGGCGCGATCGTTGGTGAATTGTTCGATGACATAAAGTTTGCGCCCGACAACCATCACTCTGACCAGCACATTGTCCGCCAGCGAATTGTCAATGAAGTTGAATGCAGCGTCGCGCACTTGTTGAACGCGTTGCGCCGTCAAGTGATCTATCAGCAAGGTCACCAGATTCAGTTGCGTTGGAGAAGTGGCGGTTGCGTCGTTTTCAGCGGGCGAGCCGGTGTTTGTCGGGTTTGTTGGCGCGTCGCCAACCAGAACGAATTTGGACGGAGTTTGCTTGACGCCGTCTTCATACACTTCGATGTCTTCGGGTTTCAGGTCGCGAACCGGCCTGCCTTTTTTATCGTGAACCACCACATCCAACAAGACTTCGTTGGTTTGAATCTTGACGGGTGTTTGAGCGGCGGGTGTTGGTTGTTGCTGGCCGGATGAAGAAATCACGAACGCACAACAAATCAGAACAATGGTCAACCAGCGGGCAGCACGTGTCATAAAACAATCATCTCCGAACTTTGAAGCTTGATGAATCTTAAGGTTGTAAATTGGTCTGCTGAGTTTTGGCTCGCAGTTTTCGAATCAAATTCCTGATGTTTTCGGCGTCGCGGACATCCGGAGCCAGCTTCAAAAAAATCTCCAATTCGTCGGCAGCTTCCTTGTATCGCTGGGTGTCGCTGCACTGCTGAGCCAGGTACAGATGCACATCCGCCGGGATGGAATTGCCGCCGAGTTCCAGCGATTTTCTCAAATGCGGTTCGGCATCCGCGTGACGGCTCAGTCTCCACAACGCCAGTCCCAGATAGAAATGCGCGAAGGTTGCATTCGGCGAACCGGGCGCAATCAGAACCGCACGTCGCAACGAATCCGCAGCCGGAGGCAAATGTCCCAGGTAATACTGCGCAACGCCCAACACATATAAACAAGCGGCTCCATTCGGGTTGATCTTCGCGGCTTTGGCCAACGCTTCAAGCGCGGGTTCGTATTCCTGTCGTCTAGCGTGTTCGATGCCGAGCCGTTCCAGGGCTTGGAAGTAGGTCGGGAACGCCACAATCGCCTCTTTCAGCGAAGCGATTCCTTGTTCGATTTGTTTGTTGTCCAACTGCCGTGTGGCGCGTTCGTACAGCTTGCGTGCATCGGCGGGCACTTCCTGCGCAAAAGTCGTTCCCGTATTTGAGGGAACCGACGATCCTTTGGTTTCAGCCAAAGTCTTCAGGGTAAAGTCCACTTGTTCCTGCGAACTGCTGCCGTTTCTGATGCTGTAAATATTGACGCGGGCACGAGTGGCTGCGTGCTTGCCGTCCGAATGCACTTTCACAATGAACGTTCCCGAAGTCAGATTGCGAAATGAATATCGTCCGTTGGAAGTGGTGTAGGTTTGCGTAATTGTCATTTCCACTTCGTCGGCAAGCTCGACTCTGATGCGATCAAGCGGTTTTCCTTCTGTGTCGGTGATGACTCCGCTGATCTGGTTACGGTTCGGCAACTGGGTGACGGCATTGAGCCTGGTTGCGTTGGCTTTGATGGAAGACACAAGGACGAACAGACAGAACGCCAGAGAATAAACATTACGCAAGGTCGAAGCGGTGACCATAAAACTTCCTCCATCGAATGTTCAGGCGAACATGACCTGAACCAGAGAGCCTTCTCTCCAACTTCAAAATTGGGAATTTACATCGAGGCAAGTCGGCAAAACGTTTACCGGCTTTCGAGATTACCAGCGTAGCTAGTCTTTTATTCGTCAATGTGTCAGGCGATAAGCGGCAGGAATTGCCAGCGGCGCAATTGTAGCAACGTTGACCGAAATCGGCCAAGCAAATCCTTTCATTTATTGGCAATTATTGGCGATGATCAGATTTCTGATGGGCCGTTCTTCCAGGCTGGTGCGGTCTGGAAGAACGGCCGTATGAAAGCGTTCAGCAGGCAGGCGGAAATACAGGAATGATCAGATTGACTGCCGATCCCGCGTTGTTCAGCGTCATCACGTGCAGATTGTGCGCGCCGTTGAACGCATTGGGGGCAGCGGCCACGTTTGGATTGTTATTGAACGTCGCTCCCAGCAACCCAAAATTGAAGTTTTCGGCGCTGAGTTTCGTCCAGCCGCTGCGACCGGCGGTGATGATCGTTTCAAAGCGCGGCGCAGTGCGCGGAAAGTTGTTCGACAGCGGACTGCGGAACTGGCACGTTGAGGAAGAGAATGTATAACTGAAGGCATTTTCTCCGTCGTCGTACAACAGCCCGAACAAATTGCCCAAACCGCCGATGCCGGTTCCCAGGTTGCCGCCGATGCGATTCAGAATCAGCAGCATGTCATTGCCGGTGGCTTTGTCGGCAACGCTGCTGATGGCCACGGTGCGCGGCAGATAGTTGTAGCTGTTTGGAACGTTCGGCGCATCGAATACCAGCGTTGCCGTGGTGGATGATGCCGTGCAACCCGTGAAGGTATCGAATTGCGCGGCGATGGACACGGCGGCCAGATTGCCAAAATGGCCGGACGCGAATTTTACAAACACGTCGCCAATCAGGAAGTTGTGTTTGACCGGACAGCCTCGATTATCCACGGCCACCACCACCAGATATCCGGTGATTCCCGGATCGAGATCGGCGGCCAGAAAGCTGATCGTCTGGTTGGGCGTCAGACAGGCGTACGAATCCGCGACCGAACAGCTCGCTCCATCCACAAAAAACAGATGCACGAAAGCCGGAATGAATTCGCTGGTGTTGGTCAGGGAGATGCGGGAATTTTGCATCAAAAAGCTGGTGATGCTGGATGTGTAAACGTTGTACACCAGAACCGAACCGGCTTTTTGATCGCTGATGGGTGAATTGGCGGGGACGATTTGGCCGGGATCTGCTGCGCGAATCGAAACGGCCAGCAGAACAACGACCAAAGTTGAAAACACGTGTGAGTACATGCGGGAGGTTCGCATACAAGTTCCTCTCTCTTTTGGTAAGCCGATTTGAGGACGAATCGGCGGGGTCAACTTAACGAGGCACCATGATTTAGGGCTTCGCTCGTGCCAGGAAGAGATCGGGGACTTCCGCAAAAAGTGGCGAGCGGGTAAAAACTATTCAGAAAACGAAGCCGACAGGCCAGTGAACCATGCACA
>JAEUQP010000052.1 GCA_016789645.1 Acidobacteriota bacterium
TCGCAGCTTGCCGCCGTTGGAGCGATGAAGGTCGGCGCGGAGTATTGCCGCCAAAAAGTCCGCGAGCTTGCCGAAGTTCGCCAACTGGTGTTGACCGAATTGGAGCAGTTGAAAGACGTTGCCGTCATTCCGCCTTCAGACGGTGCGTTTTACTTTTTCCTGAAGCTGAACAGCCAATTGCCGCCGCTGGCGTTGGTCGAACGGCTGGTGAAAGAACATCGCGTTGCGGCCATTCCTGGTTCGGCATTCGGGATCGAAGGGTGTTATTTGCGCGTGGCATACGGAGCCTTGCAGCGCGAAACTGTCACCGAAGGCGTAGGCCGGCTAGTCAAAGGCATCAAAGCAATTTTGAGTTGAAATCAAATCTTTCGACAGGGGCGACAGGATTTCTCAGGATGAAAGACAAATCCGGCCTTCCCTAACCCTGCTCAATCCTGTCGAAAAAGTTTGGAGTTCTAGCGATGAAAATTTACGGATTGCAGATTGATTCTGTCTGGGAAAACAAAGCCCTGAATCACGCCAAGGTCACTGCGTTGCTCGACCGCGCCAACCCCGAAACCGGGTCGCTGGTCGTGCTGGGCGAAATGTTTGCTTCTGGTTTCAGTATGAACGTCGCGGCGATTCACGACAGCGAATCGCACGAAACCCAAACCTTTCTTTCGCGCACTGCTGCTGAGCGCGGCGTCTTTTTGCTCGGCGGAATCGTCACCAAAGACGCCAGCGGCTTGGGAAGAAATGAATCGGTCGTTTATTCACCCGAAGGCAAAGAAGTTGCTCGTTACTGCAAATTGCAACCGTTCACGCTCGGCGGCGAAAAAGCCAACTACGTCGCGGGCGACGATGTCTGTTTGTTCCGCTGGCAGGAATTCACCGCCACCAGTTTCATTTGTTATGACCTGCGCTTTCCCGAACTCTTTCGCCGAGCCGCCCAACGTGGAGCCAATCTGATTACAGTCATCGCCAGTTGGCCGGATGCTCGTGTGGATCATTGGCTGTCGCTGCTGAAAGCGCGCGCAATTGAAAATCAGGCGTATGTCATTGGCGTCAATCGTTGTGGGCATGATCCAAAGCTATACCATTCCGGTCGAAGCTCAATTTTCGATTACAGCGGCAAACTGCTGGCTGATGCCGGAAACGAAGAAGGCTGGATCGAAGCCGACGTTGATCTGGCTTCGTTGAACGAATATCGAAAAGCGCTGCCGTTTCTGGCTGACATTCGTGAAGACATGACACGATGAACAAGCTCCTTTTGGTTTTGCTTGGCGGAGCCATCGGCACAGGATTTCGCTTTGGCGTGAATTACCTGGTTGCCGTCGTGCTGCGCGAACCGCCGAAATTTCCTTACGCCACCCTTTTCATCAACCTGACCGGCAGTTTGTTGATCGGGTTTCTGGCGGAATGGTTCGACACGCGCGCGACGGTTTCGCCGGAACTTCGCGCAATGGTGTTGGTGGGCGTGCTGGGCGGGTATACGACTTTTTCCAGCTTTTCGCTGGAAACGCTCAATCTGATTCGTGACAGCAAACCTGGCGCGGCGTTGCTGTATTCGGCGGGCAGCGTGGTGCTCGGATTGGCCGCTGTCTGGCTTGGCGTGCAGTTGGCTCGAAGCGTATAAGCGGCTTTTTCTTTTGGAATCGCGTGTTTAATCTGCGCGACAAGTGTTGCGTTTATGATTCGAGAGGGATAAATTCTCAGCGACCTGATCTCCGACCGCATCACATGCGGAAAACCACCATCATCTAACCTGGGAGGCCATTGGCATGAAATCTGCAGTAAAACAAAAAGCTGAGCAGAAAAAATCTTCGGCGAAAAAAGCCACACCGAAATCCGTGACCTTGTTGGTCGCCACCAAAAAAGGCGGCTTCATTCTTACTTCCGATCCCAAACGACGCGAATGGACAACCAAAGGGCCGTTGTATCTGGGCAACATCGTTCATCACATGATGCTCGATCCGCGCGATGGCAAGACAATGCTGATGGCTGCCAAAACCGGCCATCTGGGACCGACGGTGTTTCGTTCAACCAATCAAGGCAAAACCTGGAACGAGGCTGCCAAACCTCCGGCGTTTGCCAAAGCCGCCGAAGGTGAGCAGGGAAGAACAGTAGATCACGTGTTTTGGTTAACGCCGGGCCACGCCAGCGAACCGAAGGTCTGGTACGCGGGAACTTCGCCGCAAGGATTATTTCGGTCAGAAGATGGCGGCGACACTTGGGAATCGGTGACAGGGTTTAACGATCATCCGATGCGTCCGGCGTGGACAGGTGGAGGACAGGATGGAACGCCCGACGGTCCCAAAATGCATTCGATTCTCATTGATCCGCGCGACGCCAACCACATGTACATCGGCATGTCTGGCGGCGGCGTGTTTGAAAGCACGAATAAGGGCGCGGATTGGCGACCGCTAAATGCCGGATGTAAAGTGGATTTCAATCCTGACCCGTATCCTGAATTCGGCCAGGACCCGCATTGCGTTCGGTTGCATCCGCAAGCGCCGGATATTTTGTACCAGCAAAACCATTGCGGCATTTACCGTATGGATCGCACTGCCGCCGGAGCTGAAAACCAGTGGGTACGCATTGGCGAAAAGATGCCGAAATCCGTTGGTGACATTGGCTTTCCGATGGTGTTGCATCCGCGCGATCCGAACACGTGCTGGGTATTTCCGATGGACGGCACACAGGTCTGGCCGCGCACTGCGCCCGGAGGAAAACCTGCGGCGTACGTCACGCGCAACGGCGGCAAAAGCTGGCAACGGCAAGACAACGGATTGCCGAAACAGCAGGCCTGGATGACCGTGTTTCGGCAGGCGATGACCGCCGACGCACACAACCCGGTTGGTTTGTATTTCGGCACGACCTGCGGAGAAATCTGGGCCAGCGTCAACGAAGGCAAAAAATGGTCGTGCATTGTTCGGCATCTGCCGCACGTTTACGCCGTCGAAGCCGTTGAACTTTGAAAGTGAGGTCATCAGATGAAAGTCATCATTCCCAGTCCGTTGCTCTCGTACACGCGACAGCAAAAAGAAGTGGACGCCACAGGTGCGACAGTCGCTGAACTGCTCGAAGATTTGAATCGCAGCTTTCCCGGCATTCGATTTCGGATGATTGATGAACAGGACGCGATTCGTCCTCACATGAAAATTTTCGTCAATGGCGAACAAGTGTTTGCTCTGAACACGGCGCTGACGCCTGCCGACGAAGTTCACATCTTGCAAGCGCTCAGCGGCGGCTAAGCGGTTCGCCAATGGACTAGTTTATGTTACCCGGCAATAAGGTAATGTATCACTATTAATAGTAAGTGATGTTCCTTAAATGCGGGTTAAAGTCTGATTTTTACTATTTTCCAGATTGACAAGGTGACTTGGCGTGTATAGTATCCGCCACGGTTCTGCCCAAAACTATAAAACACTTCAGTAACTATTTCAGTGGGAAATGCTCTTTCGCAATGTTGAGGCAATGCGGTAACACCCTCGGCAATGCGGTAACACCCTCGGCAATGCGGTAACACCCTCGGCAATGCGGTAACACCCTCGGCAATGCGGTAACACCCTCGGCAATGCGGTAACACCCTCGGCAATGCGG
>JAEUQP010000057.1 GCA_016789645.1 Acidobacteriota bacterium
GGAACCGTCCGAAGCCGACGACTTGCGCCACCACCTCACGGATTGCGCGCAATGTCGTCGGTTGCACGAAGCATTTCAGGCCAGCCAAACCTGGCTGACCACGTTTGCCGTGCCCGAATTTGACGAAGCGTCCTTGGCCACATTACGCGCCTCGGTGCTGAGCGAGATTGAGCGACAGGAGAAACGAGGGAGTTGGCTTGACCGGCTGTTGCCAAAATGGAATCCGCGATTGGTGCTGGCCGTTTCAACGGCGGCGCTGGTGGTCGTGACCTCATTGTCCGTGACGGTTTATCGCATTCAGATTGCTTCGCTGAAACTCGGCGACGGCCGAGTTAGCGTTGTGACCGGCGGTTACCCACTTCAGATTACGCCCGGCAATCAGCAAGCCAGTACTCCGACCGTTAAGGAGCGCCGCGTTCGAAGATCAAAACCTTCCGAGTCAGCCTTGCTGCCGGAAGAAGCACTCAACAATGGTGGCCTTTCATTTCCGCTGGAACCGCCGGTAATCGTTCCAGAACAGACTGAATCGGAAACAACACCGCCAGCGGAACCGGAAGACAAAGAACCGAAAGAAATGCTGCGGATTGAATTGCAAACCGCAGACCCGAATATACGAATCATCTGGCTGACGCCGAAAGCGGACAGCCCGTCGAACACCAAAACGAAGTGAACACCAGACTGGAGAACATCATGCTTACCAAAACCATCAAGCTTTTATCTTTACTGCTTGCTGTTTGCCTGACCGGCTCGGCGCTGGCTCAGAGCAACACGCAAAGCAGTCAAAATAGCCAGCAAGCCACCAAAACCGAACCGCAATACGTTGATTTTCAGGGCTTCAAGGGCAAGATTCTGGAAGTTAAACATCGTGATTTGAATCTTCTGGTTTCCGCGCTTTCTCCGCTTGGCAGCGGATTCAAAGGAGCGCAATTGAAAGCCAATCATGATTTCAAAACCATCACCGTGCGTGATTTCCCAGAAAACATCGCCGCGATTGAAGAAGCTCTGAAACGTTTGGACGTGCCATCGCCACCTAAACCAGCCGAGCCGCCTGCTCCGCCGAAACCTGATGTGGAAATATACGGATACTTGTTGATTGCCTCTCAGGGCGATGCGGCTACAAACGACTACCCAAAGGTAATTGAAGATGTGGTCAAACAGCTTCAAACCAATTTGAACTATAAAAGTTATCGGTTGCTGACCCCGATTGTTCAGCGGACGCGCATTGGCGGCAATTTGTCTAGCTCAGGCACGGCATCGCTATCGGACAAATCCGTGATGGCGAACTATGAGTTCAATATCAATCGAATTTCTTCGGAGAACGAAACTGGAAGCGTCTGGCCTTTGGTGATGAACAACCTTGATCTGAGATTTAACGGAATCAATTCGTCCGACGGCCCCGGAATCGGCAGCGCACGTTTGACAACCGGACTGAGACTGAATGACGGCGAGAAAGTTGTCGTCGGCACGGCCAGTCTGCGCGACAAGGCGTTGATTCTGGTGCTGACGACCAAAGTTTTGAAATAACGATTTACCTCCACAACCCAACACACCACAAAAAACCGGGCGGATTCATCATCCGCCCGGTTTTGTTTTCACCTCAAGCCATAAAGCCCAGGTTGATCCGGTTAAACCGATTGATATTCGGCAAGACGCTTGGCAAATCGCTTGCTCCGACTCCGAACCACAACGCCAACGTCGAGGCGTATTCGTCGCTGGCGATGGTCGGAATCCAGCGCCCGTCGCTGGTGTCATTCGGGCCGTTGATTTGATGCACGGGAATCTGGCCGTAAATCGCGCCGCCTTTGACGGCTCCGCCCATTACGAACTGGTGATTGCCCCATCCGTGATCGGAGCCTTTGCCGTTGGTTTTGTACGTCCGGCCAAAATCCGATTGCGTAAAGGTCGTCACGTTGTTTGCCACGCCGAGTTCGACCGTTGCGTCGTAAAACGCTTTCATCGCCTGGCTGAGCTGTTGCAACAACCCGGCGTGTGTCGTCGGTTGTTCGCCGTGCGTGTCGAAGCCTTGCATGTCGCAGAAGAAAATTTGCCGCCGCACGCCCAACGCCGCACGCACCGAAATCAGCCTGGCGACCATCTTCAACTGAGAGGCCAGATCATTGTCGGCGGGGAACACCGTTGTCAGCGCAGGTGCGCTCTGCAAAATGCCGGAAATTTTCTTTTCGTTTTCGATGGCTCGTTTGAACGTTTCGCTGTAGGTCTTTTCAAACAGGTTGGCGTATTGCGCGTCGAGCATCGTTTTGGTGACGACGGTTTCCGGGTTCCCCCAGGTTTCGTTGTAATACCACAGCGAAATCACGCCTTCGGGCGAAATCATGTACGGGAACACCTGGCTGCCGACTTCAAACAGATTGCTTCCGGCCAGCGAAATGGACATCGAAACCTGCGCGTTGGGATTTTGCGCGTTGACGATGTCGGCCAATCGTCCGCCCCAGCCGGTTTTCGGAATCTGATCCGACCACGACGTATGCCAATGCGCTTGCTGGTCAGCGTGCGAAAACAACTGCGGCGGCAACGGAACCGATTCACGTATGATCTGGTCGCGCGTCGTCGGAGCGAGCAATATCCCCGTGTTGGCGACGACGGCCAGTTTCTTTTGCGCAAACAGCGCTTGCATTCCCGGCCAACTGGGATGAAAGCCCCAATCGCGCCCGTCGGTGGCCATTGGCGTAATCGGCAGCAATTGATCGCGCGGAACCGCCAGAATTCGGCGAGTGGCCGCGTAAGCGTTGTAATCGGTTTGGCTGCGCGGAATCAGCGTGTTGTCTCCGTCGTTGCCGCCATACAGAAAGACGCAGACCAAAGCTTTGTAATCCGATTGCATCGCCGTCGGCGAAGTCGCCGCCGCAATGCGATTCAATCCGCCGAGCGTGGCCGACGCGCCAGCCGCTCCGAGCGCGCACAAACTGTTTTGCAGAAAGTTTCTTCTTTTCATTTTCCCTCTCGACAATTAACCGTTACCCATTGGCCATCAACCAATACTCGACAGGTAAAAAAGACCTCGCCCAAATCGTCAATGGTCAATGGACAATGGCCGATGGTTAATGACAACCGCTCCATCATTTCTGAATCACGTAATCCGGCGAAGTCAGAATCAAATGCACTGCCATCGTCACGCGTTTGACCGGTTCGTTGGCGTTCATGCGATTGAGTTCGCTGGCCAGTTTGGTTTTCAGCGTCGCAGACATCGCGCCTCCGGCCAAAACCAAATCCAACCGGTCAATCAATTGCGTCGGATTGCCAGCCAGCGCGGCCAGTTCCGAATAATTCGGAATCAGCGGCTTGGTTTCTTCCCAGCGAAATCCGTCGCGCGTGACGTAATGGAAAAAGTCTGAAATGCCTATGATCGAAGTTTCGTTGGTGATCTGGAATTCCGGCGAATGCAATCCGGCGGAAGCCAAATGCCCCGGATGGCTGTACGTCGGTTCAAAGAAGTTGAACACCGTCGGCGATCGCATCGGATTTTGGCCGATGGCATATTCCGGGCTGTCCATCCAGTAAATCGGGAACGTGCCGCAAGTGCAGGCGAAATTGCCAACACGCATCAAATGAGCAAAGCGCACAATCGGTTCGCGCATTTTGCCGAAGCCTTGATTGGCCAGCATGTCCAGACTCCGCGCTTCGTAATCCAACAGGATGGCGCGAATGACGGCTTTCAAATCGCCGCGCACGCCGCTGCCGTTGTTGTTGAAAACCTGCGCAACTCGATACACATACCCCGGCGAAGGATTGCTGGTCACCAGTCGTTGAATCAGTTGCCGCGAAATGAACGGCCCGACATTTGGGTGATTGAAGATGTTGTCGAGCGCATCTTTCAAATCCTTTTCAGGAGTTTGGTTCGCAGGCAAAGTCACGCCGTCGAGCAATTTTTTCGACAACGTTGAATGATGATTCGGCCAGACCTGCATCGGCACGCGCCAGAATTGCGAACCGTTATGCCAAACGTTCGGATACAACCAGTTCTGTTCGGTCTTTGGAAACCAGCCGTAACTCCATCCGGTGAACACATGAGCAAAGCCTTTGACCGTGTCGTTGTCGTAAGTCGCAATCGGCAATCCGTTGGCATCCAGCATCAACGTGCCGTCGGGATGCAGTTTGTACAGCCCAATGGAAAACAATTGCAGGATTTCGCGCGCGTAATTTTCGTTGGGATTGCGACCGGTCGCCGGGTCTTCTTTGTCGTTCTGGATGTGATCGAGATATCGCCCCATCGCCGGGCTGAGCGTCACATCTTCCAGCAACTGCCGAAAATTTCCGAACGCGTTTTTGCCGAGCAAGTCCATGTACCCGGCCATTGCAAATGGTTCGCTGTCCAGATTCGACCGAAACGACACAACCAGAATTTGTTTCAGGGCGAACACCACGCGCTGGCGCAATTGATCCTGGCCCGTGACGGCCTGTTTCCAGAACGATTCCATCATTTCCTGCTGGTACGGATCGAGCCGGGTTCCGATGGTCGCGTCCAGGTAAGCCATGTGTGTGGTTTGCGGCAGCGCAAACTGTTCGTTCAACCAGGTGTTGAAGCCTTTGGTTTGCAGCGAAGTGATTTCAGCCAGATTTTTTGCGCCAAAGGTCGCTTGCGCCAGAAAGCGCGACGCATCGCGCAAAGTCGGTGTGCCGCTGGGCAAGGGCGGCGCAGCAGGCGGCGGCGTGAAGGTTTGCGAACCGTTGATCAATCCGAAATGGCCACGAATTTCTCCCGCCGGATACCGCGAAGAATGAATGTTGATGTACAGCCTGCCGGTTTTCAGCGCACCGACGATTTGCGGAACCGTCGTGGCTCCGACGTTGGTGAATTGCCAGACGTACGATCCGTCCTGCTGTTTCGGCGACGTGTCCAGATCGAACAGAATGCCGCCGTTGGTTCCGGGATCCGCCGGACCGTGAATGTGCGCGCTGGTTTCCGGCGTAGTCAGGTTGGCGTAGGTGAATTTCAACACGCCGGATTTTTCGTCGCCGCTGAGTTTGAACGTCGCATATCCCGAAGCGGGCGAAAGCGCATTGCCTTCGGCTCTGAGCGAAGCCATATACATCGTGTCGGCCAGTGGTGGGGCTTTCAGCGCCACGCGAACCGTGTTTGCCACTTTGCCTTCGACCGTGACCACCACATCAAATTCGCCGCCGGGCAGCGAACGCGGAATGCGAATGTTGAGCTGATCCAATCCGGCAAAATCGCCTTGCGGCCCGGCATAACCGACTTCGGCGGCGACGCCTCCGATGGTGGCACTGACCAACGCCAGATCGCGGCGGTTGCGAAATCCCGACCCGTACAAAATCAAAAAGACCTGATCGGTGACCGAGCCTAAATCAATCTGCACCGGCACGAACTTGCCTTGCTGAGAATCGAAGCGACCGATGGGTTCATAACTTTGCGCGTTGCCGGGTTTGATGCGCAGCGCCTGCCCCGAAGCCAAACCGCGTCCGCTGCTGTCGGCGGTGAACAGAGATGGAGCCAC
>JAEUQP010000063.1 GCA_016789645.1 Acidobacteriota bacterium
TTCCAGCATCGGCGCGCTGCTGACGTTGCGGATCAGAATGCCGCGCGCGTGCAAGGCCTCGAACAATTCTTTCGGCGGAATCGAAGTTTTCACCGCAAAGAAATTCGCCGCCGACGGCACGGGAACCAATTGCCCGTCAAACGTTTGCAATTCCGCAAACAGCCGGTCGTGTTCCTGTTTCATTTGCTCGACCAGCGGTTGCAACAGGTGCATGTTTTCCAGCGCCACTTCCGCCGCCGTCATCGAAAAGAAATTCAAACTGTACGGCATCTTCGCCTTGTTGAATTCGCGGATCAGCTCCGGAGCGGCCAGACAATAGCCAACGCGCAATCCGCCCATGGCCATGGCTTTGGAAAACGTTCGCAGGATGACCAGGTTTTTGTATTCATCGAGCAGCGGAATGAAATCTTCGCTGCCAAATTCCAGGTAGGCTTGATCCACGACGATGATCGCGTCGCTGTTGCGGCAAAGCAGCGCCAGATCGCGCGGCGAAATTGTGCATCCCGTCGGATTGTTCGGCGAACAGATGATCGCCATCTCGGCTTTGCTCGAAACCAGTTTGCTGGCCAGACGCGGAATGTTGAACGTCAGGTCGTCGTTGAGCGGAACAGAAATCACTTCGCCGCCCGCGACCTGGATCACTTGCCGATACACAGAAAATGTTGGTTCGGGCAGCACGACTTTGACGCCTTTTTCGACAATGGAATTGACGACGGATTGAATCATCTCGTTCGATCCATTGCCCGCCATCACGCCATCGGCTTTCCAGCCGACGTGAGCCGCCAGCTTTTCCAACAATCGCGTCGGAATGAATTCCGGGTACCGCGCCCAATCGTGTTCGCTGGCTCGGCGCAAGACCTCGTCTTTGATCGTCGCAGGCATTCCGAACGGATTTTCGTTCTGGTTGATCTTGATCGGCGCTTCGAGCGGATCAAGGGTATAGGCTTTGATCGCGCGAACGTTTTCTTTGATTCTTTCTAGTGGTGAAGCCATACAAACTATTCGTAACGAATGGTGGCCGCGCGGGCGTGAGCGTCGAAGCCTTCAGACAGCGCCAGACGTTCAATCGAAGCCGCCGTTCGCATCAATTCTTCTTTCGTATAACGAATGACGCTTGTTCGTTTCAGAAAGTCGTACACGCCCAACGCCGACGAAAAGCGCGCCGTGCCGCCGGTCGGCAAAACGTGATTGGTTCCGGCGAAATAATCGCCGACCGATTCGGGCGAATACGGGCCGACAAAAATCGCTCCGGCGTTGATGATCTTTTCGGTGACTGTTTCGGCGTTTTCGGTGATGACTTCGACGTGTTCCGGCGCCAGCCGATTGACCAGATCGCACGCATCATCCAGCGAATCCACGATGATCAACGCGCCATAATCTGCCAGCGAACGTTCGACGATTTGCCGACGCGATAGCGAAGCCGTTTGATGAACCAGTTCGGCGGAAACGGATTCGGCCAGCCGAACGCTGGTGGTGACCAAAATCGCAGCGGCGTCATCGGAATGTTCGGCTTGCGAAAGCATGTCGGCGGCAACGAAATCCGCGCGCGCTGTGTCGTCGGCGACAACGACGATCTCGCTTGGCCCGGCGATGGAATCAATGTCTACCGCGCCGTACACCAGTTTCTTGGCCGCCGCGACGTATTGATTGCCGGGGCCGACGATTTTGTCCACGCGCGGAATCGTTTCGGTTCCGCAAGCCAGCGCCGCGACAGCTTGCGCGCCGCCGACCAGATACACTTCAAACAATCCTAGCTCTTTCAGCACAGCGGCAATGACCGGATTTTGCGCAAACTGCGCGGGCGGTGTGACCACGACAATGCGTTCGACCCCGGCAACTTGCGCCGGAATCGCGTTCATCATCACCGTTGAAGGATATGCCGCGCTGCCACCGGGAACGTACAATCCCACGATTTGCAACGGGCGAATCCGCTGCCCCAGCCGCACGCCATTTGCCATTTCAACAGACCAGTCTTTGGCCAGTTGTCGTTCGTGGTAATAGCGGATGTTGGAAATCGCTTCGCGCATGGCGGCAACCAGTTCCGCATCCACGCGCTCCGCCAACTCCTCTATCCGTTCTCGCTCCACGCGCATGGTTTGCGCCGACAGCACCACGTTGTCATATCGCTGCGTGCATTCCACGACGGCGTCGTCTCCGCGCAACGTCACATCACGGATGATCGCTTCGGTGCGCCGCATGATTTCGTTGTTCAAGCCAACATTGCGGCTCAGAATGCGTTGCAGCTTTTCGCTTTCTTCGGGGCGGTTAACATCCAGTTTAATAATTTCGATCATAAATTTAATGCTTCTGTCAGCTTGGCAATGAGTTCTCCGACTTCAACTCGTTTCAAATGAAAGCTGGCGCGATTGACCACCAATCGCGCCGTGGATTCCGTGATGACTTCGATCACGTCCAGTCCGTTTTCTTTTAGCGTGCGTCCGGTTTCCACCAAATCCACAATGCGATCCGACAATCCAATCAGCGGAGCCAGTTCGACCGACCCGGACAGCGGAATGACTTCGATGGGAACGCCTTTTTGCTGAAAGTATTCCGACGCAATGCGCTGATATTTTGTCGCCACGCGAACCGTCGCCAGCAAGTTGTAATCCTGTCCGATGACTTCGCGTTTGCCAGCAACGGCAATTCGGCAATGACCAAATTTCAAATCCAGCGGTTCGTGAACATCGGCTTCAGATTCCAGCAATACGTCTCTCCCGCAAATGCCCGCATCGGCGACGCC
>JAEUQP010000108.1 GCA_016789645.1 Acidobacteriota bacterium
GCGCGCGCCAAAACCAAAGGCACCGTGGTGCTCAGCGGCGCTCGCATCGTGACCATGAAAGGCGATGAAGTCATTGAACGCGGCGACATCACCATCACTGACAATCGAATTACGGCCATCACCCCGATGCCGTTGGTCAAAGGCAAAGCTCCGAAACCGAATTACCCGGCGGATGTGAAGGTGATTGATGTTTCCGGCAAGACGATCATTCCGGGTTTGGTGGATGTTCACGCGCATATGTGGCCGCCGCGCGATGTCCACCAGACGCAGGTTTGGCAATACCTGGCCAATCTGGCGTACGGCGTGACGACAACGCGCGATCCGCAAAGCGCGACAACGGACATTTATGCTTACGCCGATCTGGTGGAAACCGGCGAAATCATCGGCCCGCGCATTTACACCACCGGTCCCGGCGTATTTGATCGCTCAGGATTGGATGACAAGGAAGCGACGCGCAATTTCATCAAGCGTTACAAGGAAGCCTACCAGACGATGACGCTGAAAGAGTACGTCGCGGGCGACCGCATCGTGCGGCAATGGGTGGCGCTGGCGTGCAAGGAATTCGGCATCACGCCGACGACCGAAGGCGCGCTGGATATGAAGCTCGATCTGACGCAGATGCTGGACGGATTTTCGGGCAATGAACATTCGCTGCCGATTCAGCCGCTGTACAAAGACATGGCCGAATTCGTGGCGCAGACCAAGACCTTTTACACGCCGACGATCCTGGTGGCTTACGGCGCGCCGTGGACGGAAAACTACTTCTTCCAGAACACGAACGTCGTCAACGACAAAAAGCTCGCTCGGTTTGTGCCGCAGGAATTGTTGCTGACAATGCTGCGGCGTCGCGGTCAATGGTTCACGCCCGAAGAATACGGATTCAAAGGCATTGCCGAAGGCGCCGCGAAAGTCGTTCGCGCTGGTGGGCGTGTTGGTTTGGGCGGGCACGGCCAAATGCAGGGCATCGGTTGCCATTGGGAATTGTGGGCGCTGCAATCGGGCGGCATGACTCCGATGGAAGCGTTGCGCTGCGCAACGATTTTCGGCGCTGAAGCCATCGGGTTGAATCAGGATGTCGGTTCGCTGGAAGTCGGGAAACTGGCTGATTTGATCGTGCTGGATCAAAACCCGCTGACTGACATTCGCAACACGAACACGATTCGCTTTGTGATGAAAAACGGCGAGTTGTACGAAGGCGACACGATGGACCAGCTTTGGCCTGTGCAGCGCAAACTGGACAAACAATACTGGTGGGATCGCGAACCGAAGTAAATCTGGCTCATTGCCGACCAATCGCTGGCCAATTCCGGTTTTCAACGCCGGGATTGGCCAGTTTTGGTTTTCTAGCTTCTGGCTGTTTAGAGCGCCGAGCTAATCGTTCAGCCGAAACTCAAACATCACCACGTTGTTCGCTGCTTCGATGCCGCCAGCCGATTGATACAAACGTTTGGCTGCCGTGTTGTCCTGTTCCGTCAAGACCCAGGCCTCGGCGCAACCCAATTGCCGAGCTTTGTCGAGCAAACAGGCCATGATTTGTTTGGCCAAACCCCGTCCCTGATGAGATTCCGCGACGCCGACTTCGTTGATCCAAAACTCAGGAGCCGGTTTGTCGGGATGCACATAACAAACCGCGCTGGCAAAACCGACGATGATTCCGTCGGCAATTGCCACCGCAATGTGATGGCGTGGATCCGCCAGAAATTCCGCCGCGGCGTCTGGAATGACATGATCATCAAAGACATCGGCGGACGCATTGGTTAGAAGCTCTGCGTCCTGAGCGGTGAGCAATCTGATTTCGGGAATTGCACTCATCTTGCCTCCTGATGGTTCAATCAAGCTCTTCAATTCGGCATAGCCGGATCGCTGCAATTGACCATCCACGGGATGCCGAATTGGTCAATCACCATGCCGAAACGCAATGCCCAGAACGTTTGCTGCAACGGCATGTTCACCGTTCCGTTTTCTGCCAATGCGTCAAAAATGCGTTCGGATTCGGCGGGATCATCTACGCTCAGCGAAACGCAGAAACCGTTCGGTTGCACGTAATATCCCGGAGGGCTGTCAGCGCCCATCACGATGACTCCCCCAATTTCAATGGTGGCGTGCATGATCTGATCGCCGATTTCGGCAGGGAATTGATCGGCCATCGGCGACTCTTTGTAACTCAGCGAAAACACAGGCTTCGCTCCCAATCGCTGCTCGTAAAACTTAAACGCTGCTGCGCATTGGCCGTTGAAGTTCAAATGTGGATTCAGTTTCATAACGATCTCCTTCTGACTGGAAATGGAATCTAAATCGAAGCAATAAACTTTGAAACAGGATGGACATGATTTCTTTCAGGATGAGCAGGATTCAAACCAAATTGAAACTTGATTGTTATTGATGTTTCTGTAAATCCTGTCGGAAATCATGTTCATCCTGTCAAAAAAGAATGTCCCAATGTTGCTTGCTCTGATTTAGGATTTAGAAGAGCGTTGACTATTTGCGCCACGGAATGAGTGAGCGCAACCGTTCATCACGCAAATACAACCCGCCCCAGAGCAAGATGCCAAACAGAATCGGAATAAAAAAAGGCTCGCCCACGCGGATGTGCGTGGAGGCTGCGCCGCCCAGATAACCTGTCAGCAGAATCGCGCCCAGCACGGCAGTTTGCGGAATGAGGTACAACACGGTGCAAAGCACTTCGACGATGCCGATGCCGATAAGCGACTGCGGCGGATAGCCAAACTTGGTGAATCCTTCCACTGCCAGCGGAGCGCTCGATAACTTGAAGTAGGCGCTGAGAAACAATAAGGGCATTGGCAAAAGACTGAGCACCCAACTGCCCCAAAACGTTTTTGCTGAAACTGCGCCAGCTTTCGTCGTCAGCGGAACAAGTGCGGGCAGTCTTCTTTCGCGCAGATACAGTCCTCCCCACAACATTGCGCCGATCAGGATTGGGAAAAGAATCGGAAACCAGCCTGCGCCCATGCGCACGTGTGTGTTGACTGCGCCGCCCAGATACCCGGTCAGCAAAATTGCGCCCAACACCACTGTCCGAGGAATCAGATAAAGGATCGTGCAGACCAGCAATACTGCGCCAATCGGCAAAATCAGATGTTCGGGATATCCAAGCTTTACCGTCCCTTCCACCACGGGTGCAGGCTTGGCGAATTTTCCCACCGCGTCAAAAAGCAGAAATAACGCGGGCAAGCCGCTGAGAATGCGACTCGCCCAAGTCTGAGAGTTTGAAACAGTAGAAGTTTGCGTCGCTGTTTGCATAAAGGTTTCTCCAAATGGTCGCTCAAAACCGATGTTCACGGTCGAGCAATGTCATCCGCCGGATTTGGCAAGGCTCGCCTGATGCTTCACCCATTGTTTAATGAGTTTTTGAAACGGTTTTTGTTTGCTGGCGAAATCTTCGGCACTGGAAAACAGAATCGTCGCCCGATCCCTGGCAAGCCATTTCAGCAGTTGTGCGGGATCGGCAATTGTGTCCGGCAGTGTGCTTTCCTTTTGAGATTTCGCGCCGTGATGCAACACGAGCAGCACACCAGCCGCTGCCCGAAGATTGACCGTTGCAAACCAGCCGTGACAGTAAAAACTCGGAGCATTCCATTTGATGCCCTCCGTCACTCCGGGCACGGAACGAATGGTTTCTCGAAGCGCCACCAGCACCGGTTTCAACGGATGGTCGAGCGCTTCCAGAAACGTTGTCACGCCTTCGCTGTCATCAAATTCGGAACGAGCCGGAGCACCCGTTGCCAGTTCTTTTTGCTTTTGCTTGCTGGGCATAGAACACCTGCCGGATTTCGATTTCAACGCCAAAGAGGTTAGAACAGCATTTTATCTAATTGTATTTTCTCTGTTGCTTATTATCCATTGTATGCTTCCTGCAATTTGGCGATGTCCAATTTGTTCATTTGCAGCAACGCCTGCATGACACGCCCAGCCCTGGCCGGATCAGCGTCTTGCATCATTTCGCCGAGCGACGTGGGAATGATTTGCCAGGACAATCCATATTTGTCTTTCAGCCAACCGCAGCGGCTTTCTTCTCCCTCTGCCGTCAGCTTTTTCCACAACGTGTCAATTTCCTCTTGTGTCTGGCAGTTCACGTACAGCGAAATGGCTTCGGTGAATTTGAACATTGGGCCGCCATTCAGCGCGTAAAATTGCTGGCCTGCAAGCTCAAAGGTGATGAAAAACGCCTGTCCAGCCGGGCCTGGGCCAACTTCGCGGTGACGCACGACGCTGATGATTTTTGAATCGTTGAACAGCGAAACATAAAAATTCACTGCTTCTTCGGCGTTGTCGTTGAACCAGAGATAAGTCGTGATTTTTTGCATGGTCTCTCCTTGGAAAATTATTTCGCGTACGATCTTGCCGCCAGAGCGATTGGCCAGCCGACGCACAGCACGTGAACGATCAGCCCGATCATGACGACTGGCCGCGAAAAATTCTGTTTGAACGAAATGGCAGAAAGCGGCAGTACGACCAATTGCATAAACCAGAACACCGCCACGCCGTATAACGTGCCGCACAGCCACGGATGTTCCAACAACCAGTTCAATTTGCGGCTTATCAGGCAATACGTCGCTGCCGCGCCAAATGCGATCAGATAATGTGACGCAACGCCAAGCGCAGCCGTTTTATAACCGCCTTTGAACGCCGTTGCGCCCAGCCAGCCGCTGGCAATGGATTGTGCGATTCGCAACGGGGTCACGCCGCGCGATGCGTTGCTCACGCAAGCTCCGAGGAAATCCAGCGTGCCTGCGCAGATACCGCCCCAGAAAATGGCTTGTTCCAGTTTCATGATCATGCAATTGGAATCCAGATTTCGGTCCGCAATTCTTCCGGCGGAGTTTGTTTGGGATTGCTCAGGTAAATCTCGAACGGAGCTTCATCGCGCGGCTCAAACCCGGATTGAGGCAGCCAATCGCGATACGTTCGATTCCAGCTTTGCCAAAGCGTTTCATACGATCCCTGGTGAACGGTCACAGCCCATCTGCCACCGGGGATCGTCGTGCGTCGCACGTCGGAATTCATGGCGGGCAGATTGCCTTCGTAAACGAATCCGGCCTGATACCGCGCATCTTCATCCGCGACCATTCCGGCTTCGTCGGGACACATGCCGATGCGCTCGCGGATGAACGGCCATGCGTTGACTCGTTTGAGTTCAGCCGTCAGCACACCAAATGCTTCGGTTGCCGCTTGATTGAAATTCTGGTCAATCAATCCTTTGCGTTCGACATAAATCACGTTGCGCAATGGCGTGTTGCGGATGTCGGCCTGCGTGATGTCTTTGCGGTTGGAACGTGAGCGAGGCGGCGGCAACAGCAACGAAGGGTGCCGTTGTCGGTATTCGGTGGGAGTGCAGTTGAAATGTTTGCGAAAGGCGCGTGACAGCGACGAACCGGAATCAAAACCGCATTCCAGCGCGATTTCCGTCAGCGTGAACCGGTCTTCGTTGATCAGTTCCAGCGCGCGCAGCAGTTTTCGGCGCTGCAGAAACGCGAACATGGTTTCGCCGGTCAACGCGCGAAAGATGCGGTGAAAGTGGAAGGGAGAAATTCCGGCCAGCTCCGCCAACGATTCGGTCGTCCAATCGTCGCACGGACGATGAATGATCGCCTTGATGACCTTGTTGATTCGATTGCGGTACTCGTGTTCGAACACGCGCGCAGCTTAGCACCGGAACCGAATATCTGGCTTGGCAAATCTTGCGCGTTGATCGGGAGCTTATTTCCAGACGATTTTGCCGCTGACAATTGTCGCCACCGGAGCGCCTTTCAACTCCCAGCCGTCAAATGGTGTGTTGCGGCTTTTGGATTGTGATGTGGCTGCGTCAACCGTGATCTGCTTGTCGGGATCGAAAATCGTCACGTCGGCAATCGCGCCGACTTGCAACGTGCCGCGATCCAGGTGGAACAGCCTGGCCGGATTCGTCGCCAACAATTCAACCATGCGCGTCAGCGAAATCACGCCGCGATGCACCAGCCGATCCAGCGTCAAACTGACAGCGGTTTCCAAGCCCGTGATGCCGTTCGGCGCTTTGTCGAATTCATACATCTTTTCGTTGGCGTGATGCGGCGCGTGATCGGTCGCGATGGCGTCAATCGTGCCGTCGCGCAATCCTTCCAGAATCGCTTCGACATCGGATTGCGCACGCAACGGCGGAGCCATTTTGAAATTCGTGTTGTACCCGCTTTCGTAAACGTCTTTGTCAGACAGCACGAAATGATGCGGCGCGACTTCGCAAGTGACTTTCAATCCGCGCGCTTTGGCTTGGCGAACCAAATCTACTGAACGCACCGTGGAAATGTGCGCGATGTGAATGTGCGCGCCAGTCATTTCGCCCAACAAAATGTCGCGCGCCACGTGCAAGTCTTCGGCAGCGCCGGGCAAACCTTTCAGCCCCATCAAGGCGGAATACTCGCCTTCGTGCATGGCCCAGCCGGTTGCGCCGCAACAATCTTCGCAATGATCCACAACCGGCAAATTGAAATCAGCGGCATATTCCATCGCTCGGCGCATGATGCCGGAATCCAGCACCGGCTTGCCGTCATCGCTGATGGCGACAATGCCCGCGCGTTTCATCTCACCGATTTCGGCCAGTTGTTCGCCTTTGGAACCTTGCGTAATCGCGCCGATAGGAAAGACGTTGGCCAGATTCGCCTTGCGTGCCTGTTCAAGCATGAAGCTGGTCACCGACGAATTGTCGTTGATCGGCTTGGTGTTCGGCATGCAACACACCGACGTGAAGCCTCCGGCCACGGCTGCGCGCGCGCCCGATTCGATGGTTTCTTTGTATTCAAATCCTGGTTCGCGCAAATG
>JAEUQP010000115.1 GCA_016789645.1 Acidobacteriota bacterium
GAGCACCTAAAAGCCGGGAGCGTTAATAACCGCCCCGCATGCTAGGGAGTCCGCCAAGCTTACGTCAACCTTTTCGGAGCGCACGCGCCTCTGTGCAACTTCGTGCTATGCTTTTGCTATGCCAAGCAGCAAAAACGAATCAAGCCTTTTTCCCGAGCTGGATGCGCCGTCCAAACTGCGCACCAAAGCGGCGCCAGATGCCACGGCTCCGCTGGCCGAGCGCATGCGTCCGCGCAAGTTGGAAGAATTCGTCGGGCAGGAACATTTGCTGGCTTCGGGGAAATTGCTGCGGCGATTGATCGAAGAAGACCGGCTGACTTCGCTGGTGTTTTGGGGGCCGCCGGGAACCGGCAAAACGACGCTGGCGCAAATCATCGCGCAACGAACCGCGTCGGATTTCGTCCCCTTCAGCGCAGTTACTTCCGGCATCAAGGAAATCAAGCAGGTGATGAGCGAAGCCGCCGAGTTGAAAACCAAACTCGGACGCCGAACAGTGTTGTTCGTGGATGAAATTCATCGTTTCAACCGTGCGCAGCAGGACGCTTTTCTACCTTACGTCGAAAATGGCACGATCATCTTGATTGGAGCGACAACCGAAAACCCTTCGTTTGAAATCAATTCCGCGTTGTTGTCGCGGTTGAAAGTCTTCGTGTTGAATCAACTGACCGAAGACGAAATTCTGCGAATCCTACAACAAGCTTTGGCGGACTCTGAACGCGGATTGGGCAAGCTGAACGCTGAAATCAGCGAAGAGCAATTGCGCCGACTGGCCAGCTTCACCGGCGGAGACGCGCGCACGGCATTAAACACGCTGGAACTGGCCGCTCTGTCAGCAAAACCTGATGCCGAAAACCGGCGCGCCATCACCGAAGAAGACTTGCAGGAATCGCTCCAACGCGCTTCGGCACTGTACGACAAAACCGGCGAACAGCATTACAACCTGATTTCGGCCTTCATCAAATCCATCCGCAATTCCGACGCCGATGCGACGGTTTACTGGCTGGCGCGAATGATCGAAGGCGGCGAAGACCCGATGTACATCGCCCGCCGCATCGTCCATCACGCTTCCGAAGACATCGGCCTGGCTGATCCGCAGGCTCTGGTCGTCGCAGTCGCCGCGCAACAAGCCACGCACTTGATCGGATTGCCCGAAGCGAAATACGCTCTGGCCGAAGCGGCGATTTATCTGGCGCGCGCTCCGAAATCGAACAAGATCGCCATGGCTTACGAAACCGCCGCCGCAGATGCCCGCGCTACGCAAGCTGAACCCGTTCCGCTGCATTTGCGAAACGCGCCAACCGGTTTGATGAAAGGCCTCGGTTACGGCAAGGATTACAAATACGCTCACGATTACGAAGACGCGAAAACCGATATGATCTGCTTGCCTGAAAAGCTTAAAGACCGGAGGTATTACGAATGAAGTTTAGAAGCCTCGTCATTTGCCTGAGCCTGTTGACCGCATTTTCCGCAGCATCACCAAAGACTAATGCCAGCCAATCTGCTACAGAAGAAGCGAGCGATAAGAACGTTTCTATCCGTCGGATTGATTTCAGGAACTTCACTTATCCATTGCCTAAAGATTTAGTCGTGCCTGGCAATCCGAAAAACACACTGAAGCTTAAAAATGGAGAACTCCCGATCATCAGAGACAGTGACGGCTTAATCATTGGCGGGGCATCTTTGACCAAAATCAATTATGGGGATGTAACCGGGGATCAAATCGAAGATGCAGTGATCTATATCAGCTTAGTCTCTGGTGGATCAGGAATGCCTGGCATCGTTTATGTATATTCAACAGAAGGCAAAAAACCTAAATTGCTTTGGCGTTTCGCAACGGGTGATCGTGCAAATGAAGGTTATAAAAAAGCCTATGCTAGTAAAGCGAATCTGGTAGTCGAGCTTTTCAGTCCAATTGATAGTCGAGGCGCTTGTTGTCCAACAAAATTCACCCGTACTATTTATGAGTGGCAAGGGGCGCAGTTCAAACAAAAACGAAAACTACTACTCCATCTGAAAGAATCGGATTAACTCAAGAAAGTTATGGCTGCACAATACGATCTTCGAGGAAAAGTCGCGCTCGTCACCGGAGCCAGTTCCGGCATCGGCGCAGCAACCGCGCTGGCATTGGCTCGCAACGGAGCCGCCGTCATCGTCAATTACCATCGCAACGAACACGGCGCGATGGAAACCGTGGGGTTGATTCACGCCATGCGCCGCAACGCCATCGCCGTCCGAGCTGACGTGTCTCAGCGAGTGGATGTGTTGCGAATGATTGGCGAAGCCGTGGACAACTTCGGCGGCGTAGACATTCTGGTCAACAACGCTGGAAGCCTGATCAAACTGGTTCCGATTGAAGATTGCACCGATGAAGTTTGGGACGCGGTGATGGGTGTCAATCTGAAAGGCGTCTTTCTCTGCACGCAAGCCGTCATTCCTTACCTGAAAGAAAAAGGCCGCGGTCGCATCATCAATGTTTCTTCGGGCGCAGTGGAGTTCGGCGGAATGGCACTGTCGCTGCCGTACGCCGCCGCCAAAGCTGCCGTCAACACCTTCACCAAAGGACTGTCGAAAGAACTCGGCCAGTACAACATCACGGTCAACGCGGTTTCGCCCGGTGTGATTATGACTCCGATTCACGACCAGTTTTCACGCCCCGAATTTTTGCAGCAGGCCATCACCACGACGCCCATGCAACGCGCAGGCGGCCCGGAAGAAGTCGCCGAACTTATCGCGTTTCTGGCATCGGATGAAGCCAGCTTCATCACCGGTGAAGTGGTTGGAATTGACGGCGGCAGGTAGCTGAAGCGTTATTCGGCAAAAATTTCGGCGAAGTCGCTAGCGCAGACTTCGCCGTAGTCAGAAATAGAAGAATTCAAACAAGCTCTTAATCGGCGGCAGCAAACTGCATTTGGCGTGGGCGCAAGATGATCACCGAACACTCAGCATTTTGAGCAACCTGTTGCGACACTGAACCGAGCAGAAATCGTTTCCAGCCGCGATACCCGTGCGAACCGACGGCAATCAAATCCGCGTGCCAGCGCTCGGCTTCTTCCAAAATGACTTCGCCTGCCTCGCCAATCAAAATCTCTGATGTGACTTCCGTGGCTTTCCCAGACTGGAAATGAGCGATCGCAGAACTTAGGGCAGCTTCCGCTTTCTGCCGCATTTCGCGTTCGATTTGCGAATATTCGCTGTTCGGCAACGAGCGTGTTTCTTCGGTGGGCACAAACGGCAACCGGATCACATTCACAATTTTGATTTGGTTTCCCGCTTCTCCAAAATTCGCGGCCACTTCAGCCGCAGCGGCATCGCTGTATACCGATCCATCTACTGCCAATAGAATTTTCATAATGACTCCTTTTGATTTGTGCGATTACCGAATCGCAATCGGCCTGAGCGTGAACCCCGCCGCAGTGCCTTTGATCTTGTTGGTCATTGCCACATAACAAAACTCGTACACGCGGTCGCGCGCCAGGTCTTCCAGGAAATGAAACTCGCCGATGTGAATGCCCTGTTCAACCAGCAGGTAATGATGCACGGGGTTGAACGATTGATATTTTTCGCGGTATGCCTTCGCGTCCTTTTCCGTCGGGCCGTATTCCAGGCCGCTGGTGTCGCTGCCAATCATCATCGCGCCGTGTTCTTCCACCAACCAGCGCGCGGTTTCCAAACTGATACCGGCGGAATCGTGCGCGGCGATTTTGGCGTGATCGCTGCCGGTTTCGCCCCAATACCGCAACGTGCCAGTGCGAATCATGACGACATCGCCGGGCTTGAGCTGCGTTTGTTGACGACGCAAAGCCTGCTGCAAATCGTCAATTGTGACGGCGTAATTGCTCGGCAGGGCTTCGACGTTTTTCAACCCAGCCACGTCAATCAACACTCCGCGCGCAACAATCGGCGGAATGGTCGTGGCGTCGGCTTTGCGAATGCCGAAGTTGCCGCCCCAGTCGGCTTCCTTGAACCCGTTGTACCAGGAATTGTCGTTGCCGGTGGTGATGTGGCCGAGTCCGTCAATTTGCGTGGCGACGTTGTCGTTGATGAACAACGCCGAACTGTGCCAGCGAGTCTGCTTGCCATTGTCGCTGAGCAGCGCGGGCAAATCTTTTTGGCGCGAAACGCCTTCGGGGCTGCGAAATGTGATGATTTCGCCCGGACTGTGTCCCGGCCATTTGTAAGAAGTGCGGTCGTACGTCACGCCCAGATCATAGGTCTGCCCTTTGGTCGCCAACCGCAACGCCGCCAACCGCGAAGCGTCCGTCATTTCGTTCAGCGCGCCGACTTCGTCGTCTTTGCCCCAAACCCATCCCCATCCTTTGCCTTTTTGCCATTTTTTCAAAGGGCCTTGCTGGCCCAAAACCAGCCAGTTGACGGACAAGCCTGCGACGAATGCGAGTAAGAGGAGTGTTGCTTTGCGGGACATGCCGAACCTCCAAAGAAAACCGACAAAACAGGATTGATGGGATTTCTTCAGGATTCACAGGATCGAATTTGAATCCTGTAAACCCTGAAGAAAATCCTGGTCATCCTGTTTTCCAGAACCAATTAGTCTAAACGCCTGACCTGAATGTTTCGATATTTCACCACGCTCTTGGGATCGTGCGCCTGCAACGCGAAGCTGCCTTTGTCCAGAATGCGAGTGAAATCTTTGCCGGGTTGGCGATTGGGTTCTTCCGTCCAATCATTGACGACTTTGTCATTGAGTTTGACGATGATGCGTTTGCCTTCGACGATGATGTTGTATTTATACCATTCGTTATCTTTGACGTAGACTTCTTTCACGTCATTGACGCCATAAATACTGGCCGATTTGCGCCAATCGCCGTGGGATTGGTTGACCTGAATTTCATAGCCTTTTTTCGGCCAGCCGGTTTCCTGCCATTCGGTGTGAATGTAAATGCCTCCGTTGGATGTTGGCCCGGTCATGACTTCCAATTGCAGTTCAAAGTTGACGAACGGTTTGGGGTCGCCGACGTAATGCAGATGGCTGCGCGGGCCATTGGCCACAAAAGCGCCATCTTCAATTTTCCAGCTCTTCACTTCGGGTTCAGCGATTTTCCAACCATTGAAGGTTTTGCCGTCAAACAGCTTGACCCATTTGCCGGGTTTCTTTTTGGCGGCAGTCGCCTGCGCCAATCCGGCAACAGGAAGAATCAGCAGCAAAGTGAATGCTGCGACGATAACTGCAAGGTTGTTCCGTTTCATTTCGATGAGTCTCCTTATGGGTTATTTGATCGAAGTCAGGTATTTCAAACTGGCGGGAACCTGGGTCATCGAACGACTCGATTCGTCTTCGATAATCAGATACTTGACGCCAATCTTGCGTGCTTCGCGGACGATGGTGGCGTAATCAATCGAACCGGTTCCGATTGTCACATTGGTTTCGACATCGGCGTGTCCGGTCAAATCCCCTTTGACGCCTTTTTGCATGTCTTTCATGTGCATCAGGTGAATGCGTTTGCCGTATTTTTTCAAAAACGCAACCGGGTCCTGTCCCGGATGCGCCACCCAGAACACATCCATCTGGATGTTGACGAATTGCGGTTTAGTTTCGGCCATCAGTTTGTCCATCAAGGTGCCGTTGCCATGTGGAACGAATTCGTAACCATGAATGTGATAGGCAAATCGCAATCCCTCTTTGGCCAGCTTTTCTCCGGCCTCATTGAAATCCTTAATCGCCAGTTCGCAATTGGCCAGCGTGAATTCTTTCTGGTGCGGAATCCAGGCGACAATCACATACTTCGCGTTCATCGTTTTGGCATCGGCCACGACGGAAGCAAAGTCTGTTTTCAGCTTGTTGTAATCCACAAAAAAGCTGACGACCTGCAAATTGTTTTTGTCGAGCAGAGTCTTGAATTCGGCGACTGTTTTGCCATTCTGCGCGCCGGTTTCCACGTAGGTGAACCCCATCGCTTTGACCTTTTCCAGCGAACCTTCCAGGTCGGTCTTCATCTCGTTACGAAAGCTGTAAAGCTGAACGCCGATGATCGAATGTTTCGGGTCATCTTTTTTGGCAGTCTGGGCGAACGCTGACCCGCTCAACGCCAACATCAGCAGCAACGCACAGCAGCGAGCGGCAAGTGACATAAATCTTCCTTCCATTGTGTTACGGAGTTTTTGAAAAGACGCGCAACGAACGCGCGCGAAGTCTTTCGTCTTTCTCTGTTTGGAGAATGGTTTGCCTTGTAGCACGCGCCGTAAAAGTCGGTCAAGCCAATCACCCGCCAAGCAGATCGAACAAGGATTGTTGCGCCGTAGGTCGCCGAAATGTCTTCTTCGGTTCGCGTAATTCGTATTTTCGTTCGTTAAAGCCCAGCCGCCGCGAATGAATTTCAAAACTCTTTTTGACCATTTCCCAGAACGGCCCTTCGCCGCGCATGCGTTCGCCGAATTCGCTTTTGTTCAGCACGCCGCCTTTCACTTCCATCACACGATTGACGATCTTTTTGGCCTTGAGCGGCAGCGATTCTTCCAGCCGCTGCAAAAA
>JAEUQP010000178.1 GCA_016789645.1 Acidobacteriota bacterium
GCGCTGGTGACAACCGCTGGCTTGCGAACTCCTGACCAACAGGGCTTCGATCATTCCAACAAAACAGGCGATCCCACGTTCCGCGAAATTCCTACCGCGATTGCGGCGCAAACGTTGATCGAATCGCATCGCAGTTATTCCTTCGATCATTTGGGGCTGGCCGCCGATACGAATCTGGCGTTTCCGCTCGACCGATTTCGGGAACTGGAAGCGCGCGGCGTCATTGGCCAGCTCAACCATCGGCATTTCAGCTTTATGGGTTCGATTGTCGGCCCGCGAAAGTTGATGGAAGAAACCGCTCCGCAAGTGGCGCGCCTGTTGCGCGAAGACGGTGTGGACGCGGCGTTTTTAACACCTGTTTGACCGATGTGCTGCCAGACGGTCTGTCTGGTGCAAGCCGCGCTGGAACGCGAAGGCATTGCGACGGTTTCGATTTCCCTGCTCCGCGAAGTGACAGCACAACTCAAACCGCCGCGCGCGCTGTGGGTTCCGTTTCCCATGGGCTATCCGCTGGGCGAACCGAATAACCCGGAGTTGCAACATCGAATCATCGCCGCTGCGTTGCGGTTGCTGGAACGCGAAGACGTTCCGGTGCTGGAAAATTTCAAAGTGATCGAACCCGGAACTACAAATCTTCACGAATAAACACGAATGAAACTTCCGGTCGCCTTCTACTGACAACATTTGATTCGTGAGCATTCGTGTTCATTCGTAGTTGAAAAGGAAACAAACACTCAATGACCAACCTGCTCGAACAAGTTTTCAAACTCCGCGAAAACAACACCACCGTCCGTACTGAAGTCGCCGCCGGGGTCACGACGTTTTTGACGATGGCCTACATCATCTTCGTCAATCCTTCGATCCTCAGCGAAGCAGGCGTGCCGTTTGGGGGGGCGCTGTTTGCCACCTGCGTGTCGGCGGCGATTGGTTCGTTGATGATGGGATTGATCGCCAATTATCCGTTTGCGCTGGCTCCGGGAATGGGCTTGAACGCTTATTTCACCTATTCGGTTGTCAAGGTCATGGGATACGACTGGCGCGTGGCGTTGGGGGCGGTGTTCATTTCCGGCGTGGTGTTTTTGATTCTGACGATGGCTCGCATTCGCGCGATGATCGTGGACGCCATTCCGATGACCATGAAAACCGCCGTTGCCGCCGGAATCGGTTTGTTCATCGCCTTCATCGGATTGAAAAACGCCGGCATCATCGTTGCGTCGCCCGCAACCTACGTCACGCTCGGCCACATCATTTCCAAACCAACGTTGCTGGCGCTCGGCGGATTGCTGGTGACAGGCGTGTTGATAGCGCGCGGATTCAGAACCGCGATCATCATCGGCATTTTGGCGGTGACGATTGCGGCCATTGCCTTCAAATTGACCAAACTGCCGACCGGCGTGGTTCAATGGCCGGATTGGCGTTCGACGTTTTTGCAATTGGACATTCGCGGAGCGTTGAAACTCGGCTTGTTCGATGTGGTGTTCGTGTTCCTGTTCGTGGATTTGTTCGACACGATTGGTTCGTTGATGGGATTGGGACGCCAGGCCGGATATTTGTCGCCTGACGGCAAAATGCCTCGCGTCAATCGTGCGTTGTTCGCCGACGCCATTGCGACCATTGCGGGTTCGTTATTTGGGACTTCGACGGTGGTGACGTATATCGAAAGCGCCACCGGCGTCAGCGAAGGCGGGCGAACGGGGTTGACCGCGACGGTGGTTGCCGGATTGTTTTTGCTGGCCGCGTTCTTTTCGCCGATTGCCGGAGCGATTCCACCGTTTGCGACGGCTCCGGCGTTGATTATCGTCGGCGCATTGATGATCAGTTCCGTCAAAGCCATCAACTGGGACGACATCACCGAAGCCATTCCGGCGTTTTTGACCATCCTGGCCATGCCGTTGACGTTTTCCATCGCCAACGGGCTGGCGCTGGGATTCATCTTTTACCCGTTGATGAAAGTGCTGACCGGTCGCGCGCGCGAAGCCAGTCCGCTGGTGTACGTGCTGGCTGCGCTGTTCGTGCTGCGGTATATCTATCTGGGCGGTGAGTGAAATCAGCTATACCGCAACCAGCGAACCAGTTCGGGAATCGTCGGGCGTTTGCCATACATCAACACGCCGACGCGGTAAATCTTTGCCGCCAACCAGACGACACCAAGGATCGTCGCCACCATCAACGCAATCGAAAGCGCGATTTGCCAGCCGGGCGCAGCGTCAAACGTGATTCGCAAAAACATCAACGACGGGCTGAAGAAAGGAATCAACGACAGGATAGTCGCCGTTGTGCCAGTCGGGTTTCCCATGACCAGCGAGGACAGAATCATCGGAATCATAAACGTCATGGTGATGGGCATCTGGGCCTGTTGACCGTCGTCTTCATTGGAAACAATCGCTCCAACCATTCCATACAACGTCGCGTACAGAAAATAACCCAACACGTAATACACCACGAAAAAGACAAACAACCACGGAGAGATTTTCGGAATTTGATCGGCGTACATCATAAATGCCGGAGCGGCAGACAGCGCGCTCAGGGTTATGCCAAACAGTGACCACGTCAGATATTGCGTCAACCCGACCAGGCCAATGCCGATGACTTTGCCCAGCATCAGGTAAAACGGGCTGACCGAAGACAGCAGGACTTCGATAATGCGATTTTGTTTTTCTTCGGTTACGCCGCGCATCACCGTTACGCCGTACACCAGAATCGTCAGATAAAGCACCATCAACATGGCAAAAGCCAGCACGATTTTGCCGCGCCCACTTTCGCCGCGTTCGTTTAGCGTTTTCAATTCCACGTCTTTGGTCAGTTCGCGGACTTTTTCGGCGTCAAGCCCGGCCAACGCAATGCGACGTTCTGAAATGGCTTTGTTCACCGCATCTCCAAACCGTGTTCTGCCAATGGCTGTGGCGGAGTTTTTGGAATAAAACAGCAGTTCTTTTTGGTTCAGCGCATCCGCAGGCAGAATAAAAACCCCGTCAATTTCCTTGCGCGTCAGCCGTTCGGCAAAAGCTTGCCGGCGCGTTTCCATCTCTTCGCCTGGGCTGACTTCTTCGCGCGTCAGATCGTACCGGGTTTGGCCGGAGCGTTTGAGCGCCAGCAAATCATTCAGTCGTTGAAACAATGCGGCGTCGCCGGTTTGATCCAGCACAACGATGTTGTACTTGTCCGGGCCACTGTAGCGCGCAATCAACACCGGAATCAGCACAAACGAAGACATAATCAGCGGCCCCAGGATCGTGCCGATGACGAAGCCTTTTGATTTCACGCGCGTCAGATATTCGCGTTTGATGATTGTCCAGAGTTTGTTCATGAATTGTCGCTTCTCCGAATGTGATGGTTTGAGACGCACAGCCTACTTGGTCGGCGGCAATTTCCCAAGCGCCCAACCGATTCACGTTTTGCGCCGCAAGTCATTGCTGCCCTAAAATCCCTGTGCAATCAATTTTCCTTGTAAGGCTGACGATGAATCAATACCTGAACCTGTTGACGCACGTGCTGGAACACGGCGTTGAAAAAACCGACCGCACCGGAGTGGGAACCATCAGCGTGTTCGGCCACCAGATGCGTTTCGATCTGACCGAAGGCTTTCCGGTCGTAACCACCAAAAAACTGCATTTGCGTTCGATCATTTACGAACTGCTGTGGTTTTTGCGCGGCGATACCAACATCAAATATCTGAACGAAAACCGCGTCACCATCTGGGACGAATGGGCGGATGCCGAAGGCAATCTGGGACCTGTATACGGCAAACAGTGGCGAAGCTGGGGCGCAGCCGATGGCCGCACGATTGACCAGATCAGCCAGGTCATTCATCAAATCAAAACCAATCCCGATTCTCGTCGGTTGATCGTTTCTGCCTGGAACGTAGGCGAACTGGAACAGATGGCACTGGCTCCATGCCACGCCATGTTTCAATTTTCTGTGGCTCAAGGAAAGCTGTCGTGTTTGCTGTTCCAGCGTTCGGCGGATTGTTTTCTGGGTGTACCGTTCAACATCGCCAGCTATGCATTGCTGACGCACATGATCGCCGACCAGTGCGGATTGGACGTGGGCGAATTCATTTGGACGGGCGGCGATTGCCACATCTACCTGAATCATCTGGAACAGGTGAAACTGCAACTGTCTCGACAACCATTTCCACTGCCGACGCTGGCCATCAACCGCAAGCCGGATTCGATTTTCGAGTATCAATACGAAGACTTCGAACTGCTGAATTACCAATCGCATCCGTCCATCGCCGCACCGATTGCCGTGTGAGCGCAATCAAGCCACACGATTGAGCAATTCATGGCCACCCGCAAAGCGCCGGAAGTTTTCCAGAAAATGATCCACCAGCCGCTCCATTTCGTCGGAATGGCCACCGCCGCTGTGTGGCGTGATGAAACAATTCGGCGTCGTCCACAAAGGATCGTCCGGCGGCAGAGGCTCCGGTTCCGTCACGTCCAGATACGCAGCAGCCAGCCGTCCTGACAACAACGCTTCGCGCAAGGCCGTTTGATCCACCGTCGTGCCGCGTCCGACGTTGTATAAAATCGCGCCGGGTTTAACCAAGCTCAGTCGTTCCGCATTCAAGAAGTTTTTCGTCTCAGCGCTGGCGGGCAACACATTGATGATGTGGTCAGCCGTCGGTAACAAACTGTCCATTTCGCTTTCGGGCAAAACGCGAATCGGTTCATCCCCAACAACCCGGCGACGAACGGCGACGAGATTCATTCCCAGCGGCGCAAGCAATTCGGCAATGCGCCGAGCGATATGTCCGAAACTGAGCAGTAACACGGTTTGCCCTTTCAGCAGCCGCGAAGCCGCTCGCGTGGGATAAAACGGCCAACCGCGTTC
>JAEUQP010000185.1 GCA_016789645.1 Acidobacteriota bacterium
CAAGTCACTGTCGCTCCGTTGGTCGCCGTCGGAGTCGTGTACGTGACCACTCCGCCGGTCGAAGTCGTCGCCGTCACCGTCATGTTGATCGGGCAGGTAATCATCGGCGGTTGAACTTGCGGAGTCAGCGTCACCGTAAACTGGCACGAAGCCGAACCTGCTGAATTCGTCGCCGTGCAAGTCACGGTTGTGGTTCCGATTGGGAAAGTCGAACCCGATGGCGGCGCACAAGTCACCGTCGCTCCGTTGGTCGCCGTCGGAGTTGTGTACGTGACCACTCCGCCGGTTGAAGTCGTTGCCGTCACGTTCACGTTGTTCGGACAGGTAATCATCGGCGGTTGAACTTGCGGAGTCAGCGTTACCGTAAACTGGCACGAAGCCGAACCTGCTGAGTTCGTCGCCGTGCAAGTGACCGTCGTGGTTCCGATTGGGAAAGTTGAACCGGAAGGCGGCGCACAAGTCACCGTCGCTCCGTTGGTCGCCGTCGGCGTTGTGTACGTGACCACTCCGCCGGTTGAAGTCGTTGCCGTCACGTTCATGTTGATCGGGCAGGTAATCATTGGTGGCTGTTGGTTTACCGTGACTGTAAAGCTGCAATTGACAAAACCAACCGAATTGCTGGCCACGCAAGTCACCGTCGTTGTTCCCAGCGGGAATGTCGAACCTGACGCTGGAGTGCAGGTCACATTGGAAACTTGTCCTGTGGTTGTCGGAGTTGGATAAGTGACGACGGCGGAATTCGTTCCGCTGACCGTGACGGTCGCGGTGACATTCGGAGGACAGGTGATGGTGATTGGGCCGCCCGGAGGCACAAAGCCCATGTCGAAGGTGTGATTGGATTCGCCAAGGCCTCCGGTGGTGAGCTGAATGACTGCGTCAAGGCCGCGCACGATGGCATCGGAATCGCGACTGTCGCCGTTCGAGCTGCTGTCCTGATTCGCGCCGGTCAGTGTAAATCCGGTCAAGGCGGTTTGTGCCCGTTCGACTACGATCTCGTAATTCATCACAGGCAACACGCCGGTGCTGACGTTCGACGCGTTGAAGTAAAACTCGCCGCGATCATTCGTCAAGGTTTCGCCGACCTGAATGCCGTTGGTGAGCAAACGAACTCGCACGTTGGTGATGCCGGGTTCGTTCGGTTCCTGAATGCCGTTGCCGTTGGTGTCCTGCCAGACGCGATTGCCGATTTCGAGGGGCGGAGCCTCGCTTAACACCGCGACATCGCTCAGACCATTGGCTTTGCCGAACGGGCCGGTCAGGTTGGTCAGCCCGCCGTTGTAAATCCGGTAGGTTTTTTTCAATCCGCCAGTGGCATTGACCAACCAGCGCGGACCGCCGTCAAACAAGTTGTCGAAATCAAAAATCGGAATCGGATCGAAGGTATTGGCGACCAAATCCGGATGACCGGGAATCTGAGCCAGGCCGCCCATGAAAATTTCATCGGTGAAGGGAACGGCTTCATCGCGGAAATAAAATTCGCCGCCGCCGGGGCCTTCGCCGGAATTTTGCGGAGCCGAACCTGCGCCTCCGCAACGGCCATTGCTTTCCAATGTCCAACCCGTCGCCGCACTGCCACAGGCTTTCAAGGTGTCGCCTGCGCTGACGCCGTAATAACGGACGAGCGCTTCCGCCGGGTTATCCAGCGAAGCATTTCCGAATTGATCGCCTGCACGATCGCGCAAGCCCAAAATCAGGTTGCCGTTTTCAAACGCCAGATCGGTCAGCCAGGGTTGCGGGAAAATTCCGCGCGAAAGATTGGCAATGCCGACTCCGTCGCCGTTTCCAATGTTGCGGTACACAGGCGACCAGACGCGCCAAGCGGCGGAAAAACAATTCGCAGTGCCGAGTTGTGCGCTGTCGGCGCAACGACGCGGATAATTCAAGGACGCCTGAAACACAGGGGCGCTGCTGAACGCTAGCGTCATCGGGTCAACCGAATAAACATAGGCCTGCATTTGGGTGGGATCGCCGTTGGGTTGTGTTTGCGAAATGGTGCTTTCGGCGGAACAAACCATGCCGACAAAAATCTTTCCGCCATTGACCGCGACGGCAAATGGGCGCACATCCGAAGCCGCCGAACAGCCCGGAGGATTCAATGGAACCGGTTGGCGGCGAACTGTGGCGGCAATCGGCGTGTTGTCCAGCGGCAATTCGTAAAGCTGTCGATCCGCCAGATTCATCACATACAGTTTCTTGTCATCATCGGACACGGCCATCCCGCCAAGCGAAGTTTTGCCGACGGCGTCCCAGGCAACATTGCCGTTGTCGCGATCATAATCGTTCGGATCGTGCGCATTGGCGCCTGCTGTGTTTGCGCCGAAGATGGCGTTCAAGTCGGCGTAGGTGGTGATGGCTCCGTTGGCGATGTTGACCTGATAAATGGCCCCGGTTCCGGCAGGGCCGTATCCGGCGTGGCGTTTCATGAAAGACGCAGCGTACAGCAACCGCGTCGAACGCGCATAGGCCAATCCCCAGGTGGTGCCGATCTGTCTGGATTGCGCCAGGCTGGAAGGCGGTGGCTGGTCGAAATCGGTGAATGGCGCTCCGCCGGTTTCGCGCGTGGTTCCGGCGGAATACGGAAACGAAATCAACACGGGCGAATCAGTGGTTTGTTCGCCTCCGACATAACATCCTGTCACCAGCGTGGGATTGTCCTGGCTGAATTCTGCCGGGACGACCAGCCCCAGGCTGACGTTCGACGCGTTGTTGTCGGTGATGAACTGCACCGTCGTTTTGGAATCCACGCCGAATGGCCCCGGATGAAAGCCTGCGGGCAGGTTGGTGAATTCGATTCGGTACGGCGCATCGCCCGTGGCGTTGAGCGAATAATTCCCCGCAGCATCGGTGACGGCAGAGCCGGCCACCACGCCAGAAGCGGTGTATGCAGTCACCGTAATGCCCGCAATGCCACGGTCAATCGCCAGGCTGACCGTTCCCGAACCGGTGTTGTTGAGTGTTTTCGTCGTGTCGCGCACGCCGTTGGAGTTGTAATCCTGAAATACCGTTCCGGTGATGATTCCGGCGGCGGCGTGTCCGGCCTGCATCCAATACGCTCCGAATACAGCCGCCAGACAGATCGCCAACGCCCATCCACCAACCCATCGGCGGACAGTGAAATGATTCAGGAGAAATCGCGAAGTCGAATTCAGCACGGTAAATAGCATAGCCAATCTTCCTTCTTTTCCATCATCACGCGAACTGCATACGTGATCGGGGCGATTTAAGGACGTACGCGAAATTAAAAGCTCGCGCGATAAACATGTTGAATGAAGTGTCGCAAATGCCGGAATCCTGGCTTCGCTGAATTGAAATTTCGGGGTTTCACATTCAGCGGTATGCAAGCAGCGGCTTGATTTGCCGACAGGTTTAGCGAAATGGGATGCAACGAAATCTAGGGAGAAGGCATGCGCCCACAGGGAGATCGGACAACAACAACGTTTTATGCGCCTGCCACAACAATCCATCACATTCCGACACCAGACCACGTATTGCTGTGGGAATCGGTTTGCAAATCCACCATTTGCCAACCGAAAGAAACGTTACTGAATTGTATTGCCGAACGATTGTTTTGATTGAGCGCCGAAAAACTGCACCTGGCTTTCCGACGACGCACAGTCTAAGCAGTTGCCAGACACCGGTCAACCAAAAAGACAGGTCGGAAATTCTGCCGAATCCTGTTCGACGATTGGCCAGCGAAAAAGGCCGTGTGAAAGCGTCGTCAACGATTTCACACGGCCAGCTAAGAAAGTGCTGATTGGAATCGTTCTGGTTAGAACTCGATTCGCAGTCCCATCTGAATCCAGCGGCTGCCAGCAGTGCCGCCTCGTTCGGGCGCGATGAACTGCGTGGTCAGAACACCGAATGCACGCGAATTGTTCAAATCGAGCGTCGGGTTGGCGAAGATGACGTTATTGAATGCGTTGAAGAAGTCCGCCAGGAAGGTGACTTTCAAGCCTTCTTTGATCGTCGTCTGTTTGCCGAGCGACAGGTCAACGTTCCAGCGCGAAGGGCCACGCAATGGATTCGCGCGGCCTGCGCGACCATCACTGCTGATTTCAACTCGCCGGAAACTGTTGAACACGGATTCGGGATTGCCGAACAGATTCAACCCCGTGCCGCGGTTGGCCGGATCGCCGTTGGTTCCGATATTGTTGGAGCCGTTGACGCCACGATTGATGTCGTTGCCGAATGAATTCGGGTCAACCGTCGGAATTGCGCCGGAGGTGAAGCCCAGGAACAAGCTGCCGCCCCAAACACCTGCGCCTTGGTTGACCGTCAACGCATCGCCGCTGCGTGCGGTGTAAATGCCCGACACGTACCAACCGCCGACAATCTTGTCCAGGAAGTTTCCAGTGTTGAAAAACCGCCCTTTGCCAAACGGCAGGTCGTACCGGAACGTGCTGTTGACAATGTGTGTGATGTCGAACGGCGAAGGACCGTATTCGGCGTTCAGGTCGAAGCTGTTCGGCATGACATTCGCCGAGTTCTGGTTGGCGCCCAACTGATCCAGCGAACGCGCAAAGGTGTAATTGACCGTTGCCAGAAACCCTTTCGAAAACCGTTTGTTCAACGTCACGAAAGCGGCGTTGTAATTCGATTCGCCGGTGCTGGCACGCAGGAAAAGCGTGCGGGCGATGTAGTTGTTGAACGATTGCAATCCGGCCTGCAAGCGGCGCGTGTCCAGGTTGAGGAAAACGTTGTTGATGTTTCCGTTGATGAAGTTACTGGCTTGCGCCGCAGCCAGCACGCGTGTGCCGTTGCCGCCCGGAACCTGATTTTCAAACCATGGTTGTGGCGTGACGGCGGTGGCCGCCGTGCCGGTTCGCAACTGACGCGCAACCGCGTCAAACGCCTGGGCGAAAGTCTGTCCCGAAGCGCGGTCAACGTGGTTATACGGAACCTGGCCGAAGCTCATGCTCTGCGTCAGCTTTTTGGCGATACGCCCGGAATAGCCGAGTTCGAGCAACATGTTGCCTGGCAGTTCGCGTTGAACGGTCAGATTAATCGCGTGGTTTTCGGGAACTTCGATGCGCGGGTCAACCTGGAACGACAACACTTCGGGGAACAACACCGGCGTGCCGGAGGGGTTGGTCGGGTTTGGTCCCCAGTAAGGCGAGACGGGGATGCTCAGCGTGGGCACGGTGGGCAATGGGATTCTGCCATCCACGCCAACTCTGTAACCGTTCAGCGCCGGATTGGCATTGGTTGCCGCGCAACCTGCGCCACCTGCGCCGTTGACATTGCAACGGGGCGCGCTGACGTTGATGGTTTGAGCAAATGCCACGCCAAGCGTTGGGATGATGACGCTCTGCACGGTGTTTTGGCGGTCAAAAATCAAGCTGTATCCGCCGCGAATCACCGTCTTGCGTTCTCCCAACAGTTTTCCGAAAAAGCCGCCGGAACCGCCAGGATTCCACGACACCGCCACGCGCGGAGCGAGATTGTTCCAGTCCACGTCAAAGACGCTGCGTTTGGCATTGTTGACAGGAAGAAACGCGATGGGAGGATTGTAAATGCCGCCTTGACGGGCGACGGCCTCACGCGTTGCCAGATATTCACGCGCCGTTTGCGGCGTCAACGACTGTCCGTCCACCTGAATGCTTTGCCGTCCCAACCGTTCGGTTGGCGCAGTCTGCCAGCCGTAATTCAAGCCAAAGGTCAGCGTCAACGACGGTTTGATGCGCCAGATGTCCTGCCAATACAGTTCCGGCGCCCAGAGTTTGGTGTCGGATTCCAGAGTTTCGCCGAACGGCAACGGTTTCAATTCTCCGTCGCGCACGGCCAGCACGCTGACGTTGTCCACAATGCCCAGCACCGAAGCCAGCGTTCGATTCCAGGTTTGCACGTCGGCGGTGCCCAGACAGTTGCGAGTCACCGTTGCGCTGCAAGCAGGAGGACGCACGCTGTTCGGCAACGAAAACGCGCCAAGTTCGGAATCAATCTGAGCGACCAGCGCGCCCAGTGCGCCAAGCACCTTGTCATCGCGACGATGCAGCGTCGGCAACCAACGCACGTGTGTGCCGAATTGCCAGGTTTGATTGCCACGCACCCAGTTCAAATCGGCGTTCCACTGAATGTTTTTGTTGTCGTTCGATTGTTTGCGGGCCAACTGGGTGTCCACGTCAATCGGTTCGGACAGGATGCTTTGCGCTCCGCCAAGCGCGCCCAGGTCAAGCGCCACGTGGGATTGCCCCGCTGAAAATCCGGTTTCGGTTCCAGGCAAAGCCAATTCTGCTGCCGAACCATTCGGGCGCAAACGATCCACCGCCGTGCGTGTGCGCACCCAACCGAACCGGAATTCACCGGACAGGTTTTGGGTAATCAGGCCGCTGAGTCCGGCGCTGATCATATTTTGCCGGGTCGGCGCAGTTTCACGGCTGCGAACATTGCCGCCGCGAATGTCCAACAAACCGGAGTTTGTCGCCAGTTCGCCGAAATAGCGAAACGCGAAATCCGCGCGCCATTTGTCGGTGACGTTGTAATCAAATCGCGTGTTGTAAAAATCGTTGTTCAGCGGGTTGGTGACGATGCCGCGAAATCCGGTGGTATTGAATCCATCGCCTGCGCTTGGGTCGTTGCCAGCGGGCAGATTGCGGAACAGGTTCGACACCACGGGACTGATGCCGATGCCACGCGGATCGCACGGTTGATCGCCATTCGGGCCGCACAGCGTGGATGTTTTCAGATCATAAGAGGCCACCGCGCCGGAAGCATCGCGGAACCGCAAGATTCCTTGCCGCAAGCTGTCGCTCGGCACAATTCGCAAAATTTGCGTTGTACGGGGGAACCGGCGACCTTCGTAATTGGCGAAGAAAAACAGTTTCTTTTTCCAGGTTTCGCTCCAGGGAATGACCGGGCCGCCGAAACGGAATCCGAAGCGGTTGTCTTTCAATTCCGGTTCTTGCTGTTTGGCGCGCAGCTTGGGATCGGTGACGGTTTGCGCGATGGTGCGTTTGGCCGTCCAGGTCGCCGCATTCAGGTTGTCGTTCTGGTGATACCAGAACAGCAGTCCATGATAATCACTGGTGCCACGCCGGCTGATGACCGAAGCCTGTCCGCCTGCGCCACGACCGAATGATGCGTTCGGATTGGCCACGCCGACACGAAACTCTTCAATGCTGTCAATCGGGATGGGAATGACGGTTCCCAGACCGCCGGTGGATTGGTTGGTGATGTCAATGCCGTCGAGCGTGATGGTGGTTTGATCGTTGCGCGAACCCGCGACTTCGCCTCCGGGCGTGGAAAGCGGTTGAATGCGCAGCAGGTCATTGGCTTGCCGGGTCAGCGCCGGCAACAAAGGCATTTCCTTGCCGGCAATGACGTTGCCAACTGTGGAATCGGTCGTTTGCAATTCGACGCCAGCGGCAGCAGTTACTTCAACCGTTTGCTGCACATCGCCGATTTCCAGCGAAATCGGGACTGTATACGATTTGGCCACGTCCACCTTGAAATCAGTGATGTTGGCCTTGCGAAATCCTGACTTGGTGACGGCAATTTTGTACACACCTGGTGCAATTGCCGGGAATACATATTGCCCTTCGTCATTGGTGGTGGTTTTGATCGTCAAATTGGTTGACGTGTTGGTCAATTCCACTTCAGCGCCGGACAAGACGGCTCCATTTTTATCCGTGACGCTGCCGATCAAGGTTCCGGTCGTTGCCGTTTGCGCCTGGCTCGTCACAGCCAGCAAAGCAATGATCAGCAGGGTGAAAATGCTAAATTCGAGTTTTTGAGTGACCACTGTAAGCTTGAACATAAATCCTCCTGGTCGGGTTTCGGAGTGTCGGAACTGAGCCAAGCGCCTGTGGTAAGGCTTGACGCCGGAAATCAGTGGGCCGGTTTTTCTTTTCTTGATGAAGCTAGCCTGCCAATGAATCAGTCTTGATGCCAATTCTTGGAATCTGAATGCGATTTTGATTTGTTCAACTTAGTTGCGGACGGTATTGAAGAACTTTTTGCCTGACGGAAAACGCACGGATGGTATAACGAAAATCCGAGCCGCTGCAAGATTTTTGGATACACAATGGCTGAGGGTTAGAAAAATGTGGAAAACATTCTTCGACAAGAACAGGCCGCAGAAATCAGCTTACTGCCCTTTGAATTCGGGTTTGCGGCGTTCACGGAATGCGGTGATGGCTTCGACCAGATCGAGCGAATGCATAAAGGCCGAATTCCAGACGGCGACGTATTCCAGGCCATCGGCGATGGATTTGTCGGCGCAATAGTTCATCACCTGTTTGACGCCTTGCACGACCAGCGGA
This sequence comes from Acidobacteriota bacterium, assembly GCA_016789645.1. Taxonomy (GTDB): domain Bacteria; phylum Acidobacteriota; class Blastocatellia; order RBC074; family RBC074; genus RBC074. The sequence goes on from JAEUQP010000185.1 coordinate 8,262, forward strand.
GGATTGGCTGCGATTTCCGCGGCGAGCGTTCTTGCGGCTTCAAGCAAAGCTTCGGGCGTTTCGTA
>JAEUQP010001010.1 GCA_016789645.1 Acidobacteriota bacterium
GATGTGTTGCGGATGGCCAGGATTGCCAATCTGAATCCTGACCGAAAAGTGGTCAAAACCGACGACGAATGGCAGGCGCAATTGACGCCGGAACAGTATTACGTCACGCGCCAACACGGAACCGAGCGTCCGTTCAGTTCCGAAATGTGCAGTTTGTTCGAGCCGGGTTTGTACGCCTGCGTTTGCTGCGACACGCTGTTGTTCGACGCCGGCGAAAAGTTTGAAAGCGGAACGGGCTGGCCTTCCTTTACGCAACCAATCAAGGAAAACGCGATTTCCTATCACGAAGACACCAGCTACGGCATGTCGCGCGTAGAAACGCTTTGCAACACCTGCGACGCGCATCTGGGACACGTGTTTCCTGATGGGCCTCCGCCCAGCGGATTACGGTATTGCATGAATGCCGTCGCGCTGAAAAAGGTCAAAGGAGAGACGGATTGATGCGCGGATTGTTTCAGCAGGCTTTGTGGATTGGGTTGTCGGTAATTGCGGCGGCAACCGGCGTGGTAGGTAAACCCTCGCCGATGACCATTGTGTACGTCAGCAATGTGGAAAGCAGCGACATTCATGTGCTGCAACTCAATCAGCAGACGGGCGATTTGACGTTGGTGGAAACCGTGGCGATTCCCGGTGTGGTGAAAGTCGGGATGTCTACGCCACTGGCGATCAGCCCGGATCGGCGATTTCTGTTTGTCGCTGTCCGTGGTGAACCGAAAGCCGTCATCACGTTTTCGATTGATCCGAAAACCGGCAAATTGAAGTTCATCGGCAGCGGCCCGTTGGTGGACAGCATGCCGTTCATTGCCACGGACCGAACCGGGCGCTGGTTGTTGGCGGCTTCGTATCAAGGCCACAAATTCACGGTCAGCCCGATCAACGCGCAAGGCGTTGTGCAACCAACCCAGCAGGTTCTGGCGCAGCAGATTTTAGAGAATCACACCAACGCGCATTCGATCACGCCCGACGCCAGCAACCGCTTCGTGTTGGGAATGACGCTGGGCAACGATCTGGTCAATGTGTTCAGGTTCGATGCGAAAACGGGACGACTGGAGCCTCACACACCGCCATCGGTTTCAGTGAAAGCCAAAACCGGCCCGCGCCATTTTGTGTTTCACCCCAACGGCAAGCTGGTGTACGTGCTCGGCGAATTGGACGCGACGGTTCACGTGTTTGATTGGAATTCTGCGAAGGGCGAATTGAACGAGAAACAATCCGTCAGCGGATTGCCTCCCGGATTGACGGGGCGCATCGCCGCTGCTGATTTGCACATCACGCCGAACGGCAGGTTTTTGTACGCTTCGGTGCGCGCGTCGAGCACGCTGGTGGGATTTCAGGTCAATGCCGCCGACGGCACGTTGTCGCTGATCGAATTTGTGCCGACCGAAAAGGAGCCGCGCGCGTTCAACATTGATTCTACAGGCCAGTATTTGTTTGTCGCCGGACAGCATTCCCATCGGTTGTCGAGTTACAGAATTGAAGCGACTGGCAAGCTGACCAAGCTGAAGGAATACGCGATGGGCAAAA